>JACPYZ010000009.1 GCA_016195765.1 Candidatus Curtissbacteria bacterium
AAGTTTTTTTGTTTGCTTTGTTATCTGCCATTTACCTACACCGCCTTCGGCCCGGATTCAGCAACTCCAACAAGTTCGGAATCGGATTTATTAAGATCTTCCAAGCTACCAATACCCAGAAATTTAGCATCGTCGTAGTGATCTAACTTGCCAGAAATAATATCTTGAACATCGGTAACTGTTTGCTCTCGCTTAACGTATTTGCCTCGTTTACCTGTAAATTCTTGAATAATAAAAAAGTTCTGAGTCATGTAGTTAATAACCTTTTTTGCCCTATGAAATGCGAGTCTATTTTCCGTCGACAGCTCCCCTTCCCCGACGATGCTAACGATTCTTTCTAGTTCACTGTATTGCTTTAATATTCGCTGAGTTTCCAGCGCAGTTTCATAGTGTACCCGACCAACGACGCCTGGTTCCAAAATCGAAGAGCTGGAATTTAAAAGGTCAACAGATGGATATCTGCCCGATTCTGCAACTTCACGCGAAAGAACGACGATGGAATCCAAGTACGGAAAAGCACTTTGCACAGCTTGGTCTGTAATATCATCACTCGGCACATAGATCGCCTCAACGCAAGTAATGGCACCATTGCGGGTTGAAGCAATTCTTTCTTGGAAAGCACCCATTTCAGAATCGAGCGTTGCCTGGTAACCATCTTCTGAAGGAATCATGTTAAGTTGGGTTGCCAGTTCGTTGCCTGCCTGCACAAAACGATAAACGTTGTCAACAAAAAACAGCACATCTTTTTGCATGACATCGCGAAAATATTCGGCAATGGTGACTGCCGAAAAACCGACCCGGAAACGAACTGAAGCGTTTTCGTTCATCTGGCCAAAAACCAAAGAAACGTTTTGTAGCACCTTGTTAAATTCCAACAAATCGTAAAGTTCTTTTCCTTCACGAATACGTTCCCCGATACCGGCAAAAACAGAAATACCTTTTTGATAAATTGCCAAGTTGTGAATAAGTTCGGTCAGTAGCACCGATTTACCAACACCAGCTCCCCCAATAAATCCAATCTTGCCACCATGAGAAACCGGGGCAAAAAAATCGACTGCTTTAATACCGGTTTCGTAAACTCTTTTTCTGGCAACCGTTTGTGAAAGCCTCGGAGATTGAGCATAAATTGGCCTGCGAACAGTCGTTTTGATCGGCCCCTTTTTGTCCACCGCTTCGCCAAAAACGTTAAGCAACCTGCCCAAAACCGCATCGCCAGCAGGGACCTGAATCGGAGAGCCAGTATCATAAACCATCGCGCCCCTGTAAAAAGTGTATGTACCGCTCATGATAAAACACAAAACGTTACCTTTGGTGTTGGTACTAACAACCTCCATAATACTGCTTGGGTCGTCAGCAAGTGCCAAAAGCGAATGCAATTTTGGCTTTTTTTCGAAAAACTCGACCTCGCAAACCTGACCATTGATGGCAAGAATATTGCCTGTGGGGCCGTCATAAGTATCACTATTAAAAACAAAAGGCTCTATGTTTGGTTTTTGTTTATCCATGGCTCTATTGATCCATTCCCTCCCATAAGCTCATCCCACCGAACGCACTAAGTAATTTCTTATTTCCTTCTCTCCTTATAACCGCCTGCTCTGCCTGCAGATTCTGCTTAACAATTCGCTTAATGGTTTGGTTCGCATGATCCATAATAGTTAACCTTGCTCCATAGCGCGCAAGCATCGCTTCAAGAATCTTTTGACGAAAAAGAGTACCAATTATTTGTCCTTCAAAGTAAGCCATTACATCACCGCTGGTGGGCTCAAAGAAGTAGTTTTTTGTAGTCGCCATTGGTTTTTCGACGGCAATCCCGCCAGAAATGTCATCAATCTGCGGAACCTGCCTTAAAACACTTACAAATTTAGGATACACAACTAAGATCTTTTCGTACTGGGAAATATAGTTAACAATCGGCACCATTTGCTCTTCTGCTGCGGAATAATCATCAAATTCGTATTCCACAAAGTCCAAGGGTGGCTTAGAAGTAGCAGCCAGATAACTCCCGATATGACCCAAAATTACATGGTCTGACTCTATTTTTTGAGCAAGGCTCATATAAACTTTAAATGTTTGCAAAACAATATTACCCAGCAAACTGCGGTTTCCAGAAATTAAAACAGTAACTATCTTGCGGTTTCTTCTTATAAACTGCAGTTGTTTTTCTCTTTTACCAACGTCAATAACCGTTGCCAGCTGCTTTAAATAGGCAGATTTGGCCAGTGAATATATTTCCGAAACCCCTTCTAAAAAACGCCTGTTTTGTAGCACGTCGCGACGGATCGCTTGCATACGAGAAACAGCCACATCTTCATAAGTTTCAGTCAGCCCCTTCAAGGCCAAATTTAGCTCTAATTCTTTTTTTAGTTGTTTAGGTGTAAACATAGGCGATTTGTGAGTAGTTAGTGTTAAGTTTAGCGACTAATCACTAGGTCCTAAGCGCTATTCACTATGCACTTTCTCCACTGCCTCCCGTTCCCCCTGTTATTTGTTTAAGTTGTATATGAAACTCCAGTATGGCACCCTCAAAACTCCTCAAAGATCCAAGATCGAAACTGTTTTGCAGTTTGCCAATAAGCTTGTCGATTTTCCCACTGTGAACTGCTGCCAGAATCTTTGCTTTGTGAGCTTTAATTTCCACAAGCCCAGATTCTTCCCAAAAACCAGATAGAAGCATTTCGATATACAAAAGTTGCACAATTTTGGGCACAATCACGTCGCTTTCCTGATCAAAAACCGCCATTAACTTATCACCGATTCTAATTTTGTCTTGAGTTGCCTCGATAAGCTCCACTCCGAACTTGGCAACATCGCGCGCTTGCGTGTATTCAAAAAGTATCTGACGCACTTTGAGCGCAATATCCCGCTCTATCGTTTTGTGGGTTTGTTTACCAGTTCTGGTTACCGAAAGATTAATGTTGATTGCCGGCCTTACCCCCTGCTGGAATTGGTTCATATCAAAAAATACATGGCCGTCGGTCATACTCATCAGATTTGTTTGCGTGTAACCTGTAAAATCACCATTTAGAGTTTCGACAACCGGCAAACAGGTAATACTTGAAGTTTTGCCTTCGATTTTTAAAGTAAGTGTTTGTTCTTCTTTCTTAGTTTGACCAACCTTGTTTTTTCCATCTCCATCACTCAAAAACCTTCCGGCTCTTTCCATCAAATGAGAGTGCAAATAGAAAATATCGCCAGGATAACCATCGCGGCCCGGCATTTTGCGCGAAAGTATCGAAAGCTCGCGGTAATATTTAGCATGACGCGAAATTTCGTCAATTATTAGCAAAACGTCGCGTCCCTGGTCTTTGAAAAATTCGGCAATGGCAAAAGCTGTAAATGGCGCCAAGTAAATCAAGCTCGTTGGAATTGAAGAAGGTGCAGCAATAATAATTGTTTGCTCCATAGCTCCAAGCTTTTTAAGTTTTTCGATAGTGGAGGTTAAATCACTTTTCTTTTTACCGACAAATACATAAATACAAACTGTTCCCAGCTGTGCTTGGCGTGCAATTGTCTGAACCAGAAAATTAGTTTTGCCGGTTTTTTGATCACCAATAACCAGCTGCCTTTGGCCACGACCAATGGGAATTAAAACATCAACCAAGGTAACACCTGTTTCCAAGTTTTGATTAATGCGAACCCGGTCAATAATAAGCGGTGCCGGGGTTTCCAAATATCTTTTGGAAACGTTGGTTAAGTGAACTTTTTTGCCCAAGGGAATTCCAAAAGGGTCCAAGATCTTTCCCAACAAATCAGAGGAGGCTTCTACCATCAAAGTTTCGCCAGTACGAACAACCATCGAACCAAGTTGTACCGTGTCAACATCAAGAAGCAAAACTTCGGTCAAATCCGCACCGATTGCATAAACAAAACCCATTTGTTCATCTTCAAAATAAACTTTTTCCCCAATTTTGGCGCCTCCCAAACCAGAGCAGTAAACAAGGACGCGATTAACACTGTGAACGTGCCCTACTTCACCGATTTTTTTAAGATAGTTATCAAAAGTACTCATGATATGTTTGAAAAATTCTAAATAATTGCTGAAACTTTTTGCTCAGCATTCACAGGTGAACTTAAAACTCCCATTTCTTCCAGCTTTGCGCGCACGGAATAATCCCGAAAATGCTCGTTGCACATGACTTTGGCGCCACCGACAATTTCTGGGTCTACTACCAGATCAATAATTACTTTTTCGCCCACGTTATCTTCAAACCAATTTATGATCTTTGATAGAACCGGATCTGTGGGATAAAAAGATAGTGTCAGAACAACAGTGGTTGTTCCGTAAAAAAGTCTTTCAAAATCTTCGAGCAGTTGACCATAATTACCAACCTTACCTAAAGATTCAAGTTTATAAGAAAGATCGGCGGGAAGGTTTTTTTTAGAACTTCTGGAAGAAGCCAGCGCTTGCAGGGCTTCTACTATTTCCTCACCAAGTTGTCTGGTTTTAACTTTTTCGAATAATTTTTCGGCATCGGTCATAGGAGCTTAACGGTTAATGGAAGTAGCATTATTTCTTCTTGCGTTTTGGCTTTTTACTGGACTTTTTAGCTACAGTCGGAACCTTTGAGGCTTCTGCCAATTCTTTACTTAAAATCGCTCCTTTTACAAATAACCCTTCTCTTTTGGCCTTTTCTAGCGCTTTCCAAACCAGGTCTTCGTGATCGTCAAAATTTATAGATTTGCCAAGAACATCGGGGGCCACTTTGGCAACAATTTCGCGCACTTCTTCGTCGATTCCCTCCATTTGATTCTTTTTATAAGTTTCGATCTCTCCTTGAGCATTTTTTACAATTGCACCCAAAATGTACTCTGTTTGCTTAGTAATTTGCGCTTCTTGCCCAAAAATAAACTTCTTTAAAGATTCC
>JACPYZ010000010.1 GCA_016195765.1 Candidatus Curtissbacteria bacterium
GCCGTCAGGGAGATAAGTTTCTCAAAGAAAATCTTGAGGCCGAAAGAAACTACCTAATACAACGAGGAGAAATAAACTAAAAACCATCAAATAAGCGATTTAACCTTGGCAACAATCGCACTTGCTCCTATTTCCTCGTATTCTATTAGCTCATCAGATTTCCCGGACATTGGCACTTTGGCAACAGCCAACTTAAACACTCTTGTATCAGAATCTGCAAAAACATTCAAAACACTGTCTCCTAGTCCCCCATCAAGGTAATGGTCTTCAACAACAATTACCTTTCCACCCGCTTCAGTTGCCGCTTTTTTGATCGTTACCTCGTCGATCGGCTTAACAGAATAGGCATCAATCACTCTAATATGTATCCCTTCTTTGGCTAGTTTGTCATAAGCTTTAAGCGCTTCTGGTACCGTAACGCCACAGGCAATTACCGTTAATTTATCGCCCTTGTCTTCCTTAAGCACTTTGCTTCCACCAATCACAAACTTCTCAGAGTCTTTATAAATCACAGGAGTTGCCGGTCTTGATGTCGCGATGTAAAAAATCCCTTCGTTTTCCGCCGCAATCTCGGTCAGTCTGGCAGCAGATACTGCATCTGCAGGGTAAAAAACTACACTGCCGAAAACAGTTTTGAACATCGCCAGTTCTTCAATTCCCATTTGCGATGGCCCATCCTCACCAATAGAAACCCCTGTATGCGAACCAACATATTTAACATTTCCCCGGCTGTATGCACTCATGCGCACTTGGTCATGAGCACGAGTCCAAAATGCCGCAAAAGTAGAAGCAAAAGGAATCTTTCCCATTTTGGAAAGACCAAGTGCTACTCCAGCCATATTTTGTTCAGCAATAAACATTTCTAGATATTGCCCGGGATTTTGCTTGGCAACCAGCTCCGAAAAAGTCGAATTACTCGTTTCCCCATCCAAAGCAACAATTCTGCTGTCTTGAGCAGCCAGCTGCGCCAGAGCCTCTCCATACGCTTTTCTAGTCGCCACTTCCTCACCAATCTTGTATTCGAGATTTAAGCGATTACTGCCAGTACCTTTATTACTGCCCGTACCTTTATTACTGCCCTCCGGCTTGCTTATCTCCCCCCGCAGCGTCTTATCTACCTCTCCTAACTCCTTCACAGCATCAGCAAACTGCTCACGGCTGAGTGCTTTTCCATGCCAACCCTCTTTATCCTCCAAAAAGGAAACGCCACGACCTTTTATTGTCTTAGCGAGAATTACCTTCGGCTTATCTCCACCACCTTTAACTTTCTCGAAAACAGCATCAACTTCTTCCATATTGTGCCCATCAACTTCAAAAACTTCCCAACCAAAAGCTTCAAAACGCTTTTTATAAGTTTCCAGATCCCACCCGAGCATTGTTTCTCTACTTTGGCCGAGTCTGTTAACGTCAACAATTGCAATCAGATTAGAAAGTTTATAGAAAGAAGCCAGTTCGGCCGCTTCCCAAACAGAACCCTCTGCGGTTTCACCGTCTCCCATCAAGACATACACTCTGGGTGCCCCACCGAGTGCCATACCCACCCCAATAGAAAGCCCCTGTCCCAACGAACCAGTGGCAACCTGAGCATAGGCAAATCGAGGAGTCGGATGGCCTTCAAGTTCACTTTTAAAACGACGATAACCTAAAAGCTTTTTTTCAGATATAACCCCGGCGGCAGACCAAAGCGCGTAAACGAGTGGCGAAACATGTCCCTTGGAAAAAACAACCTTATCATTGGCAATACTTTCAGGATCGCCCACATCAAATCGCAAATGCCGGAAAAACAGATCGGTCATCAGATCAGTTGCAGAAAGCGAAGAAGTCGGATGCCCAGAAGCCGCTTCTGTACTCATCAGGAGTATGTAATACCTTACCAGCTTCGCGAGCTTGATAGTTTCAGAAAGTTCCATACCTTAAATTATAGCCCGTAGCTACTAAGAGGAGAATTACCAATTCTTGTTCGATGTAAGCCCATCAAAAATGAGTCACACTGTACCGTACCTGGCATTGTCGTGTAAGCTGCCCCATATCCGTTTTCCCTAACCACATCAATAGCCACGTTATTGGAACCACCGTAAGGGTAAAAGAAAATTTCTGGGCAATCGGATAACCATAGCTGAAAAAGTCAGAATAGCCATCATCAACCGAAACTACAATGCTATGACCTGGCACCCCCTGCTTAGAAAAAAGTGCATTGGCAAGCTGTTGAGCAGAAATCGTCGTATAGCCTTTGGATTTAAGATAAGCCATTTGGGTATCAAAGACGCCATTATCAACAGTCAGCGACTCGTGACCTTGAGTCTTGGCCTCGGCAAGCGGCTGAATGTGATGATAAAAAATAACAGGCACATTCAGGCAATAACCTGTATAAACAGGTGTGGGTGTAGGGCTCGGCGTCGGTGTTGGAGTCGGGGTTGGTATTGGGGGAGGAGTTGGTATTGGTGTAGGGACAACGGTAGGCACTGCGTAAATGGTCATCGACAGAACTTTACCGCCCAAGATTTTCGGCAAAAAAATAACCGCGCCACCAACCAGGCCAACCACAGCAATAAGAACGTAAAAATGCTTCCAGGCTAGAAGCCTCTGTATTTGGAAAATCAACTTACGCATAAAAGAAAATTTTACCCGTTAACCGAAAGTAAAAGCAAAGACCGAAATACCTCCATCTAAAAACATAATCTTCAAAGTATGCTCTTCCACACGACCCTTCAGATCAACTAAGTTATAAAGTCTCTGTCTATCCAAAGTAACCACTCCACTTCGCACGTCTACTCCAGAAACCTCGTTACCAATTTCAACCCCATCAAGAAACAACTTGATCCGACTAGTACTCTGCCCTGGTGACATTACCAAAAACACTTTTGAAGCATTGAATTTAAAACTTAAACTGGACCCAGCGCTGGCAGTTGCCGATTCATCGGCAAGAACCCAAGCACCTTCGTATGCAAAATGATTTTTAGATATATTCTCTTTTGCAGAAAAAGTTTGCAAACCATTTTTTGGAGCTTCTGGTGAATCGAACCTTTCAAGCCTGCTAAGTCCTAAGTAGGTTTCTGGTGTAAGTCCGCGAGCGGCAGTGTCACCATTTACTTGTATTAGGCGGCTATCAACCCTGCTTCCAGCTTCCTCAAGTAGCTGTTTAATGGCCATTTCTGTTTTGTCGTAATCCCCTTCTCCAAAATGGACATAACGAATAACTCCCTTGGCATCTATCAAGTATTTGGCCGGCCAATAGCGGTTAGAAAAAGCATCCCAAGTTTTGTAATCATTATCTTGCGCAACCGGATAGTGGATTTTATTCTGAGGCAAAGAAGCGGCAACATTTTCCGTTTTCTTCTCAAACTCAAACTCTGGTGTGTGAACCCCAACAACAACCAAGCCCTGATCGTGGTATTTGTCATACCAACTCGTTACATAGGGTAAAGTACGAATGCAGTTAATACAGGTATAAGTCCAAAAATCGACCAACACTACTTTTCTCTTCAAATCTTGAATATGCAAAGGATTTTCCGTGTTCAACCATTTAGAAATTCCCACAAAATCTGGCGCAGGACCGTAGTCGGAAAGATCTACAGAAGACGGTAAAAATCCGGCTGAACTACTACCACCTTTTAAGGCATCGAGTTGGCTTTGAGCACCGCCCTCAAATTTATTAATCAAGTTTGAATAAGAAGGGAAAACGTTAAGTAATTTTGCCTGCAACACACGGTCATAACCCGTAAAAATCAAAAGAGCAGTTACAATCATCAC
>JACPYZ010000126.1 GCA_016195765.1 Candidatus Curtissbacteria bacterium
CCAGTAATACCCCAGGTCACAGCAAAGCTGGTCACGTCAGAAACAATTCGGGCTGCCCCAATCATTGCACCTCGACTATCAATGGTCGGTTTATCATCTTTATATCGGTAAATCCATTTAATATTGTGACCTTTGCGTACAAACTGACAATCCCAAGCATTATATTCCACAGTAGGTTTTTCTCTCGGTTCAACTTTCGGATCCTCTCCAGCTTCTCTACCCACTGATATCAAAACTCGACGGCCTACATACTTCCCGGGAGCTACTGTGCGTTTAACAGAAACCAAAGGCCTGTGTGTTTCCAAACCTTGACATGCAACAAAATTGTGGGGATCGGGAACCTCCAGCCCATCTGCATTAATCATTGTTCCCTGATATACAACGTACCCTTCGCCAACTATTGTAGGAGTGCGCCTTTGAGCAAGCTGCCCAAAAGCATCAATAATACTGACTCTAAGACGCTCAGCACTTGTTAATACCCTTTCAGGATTGAGTTTTGCACCAGGAACTGGTCGTTCGGCCATAGTGCGAGATTATAACAAGAAAACAAGAAGATTACCAACTTTATAGGCCTATACCTTGGGCACTAAAGCTTTATTGCCAATTGCGCTAAAATTAGTGTCATGCGCAAGTTAGCCTTTCTGTTATTTCTAGTCGGCGTAATTGCCGTTCTTTCCCCGCAAGCTGTGGCTAGTTTGCAAGAAATCGTCAAACGCTTAAACCCTTGTACCCAACCCATTCATTACCGTATAGAAACGGTCGACAGCCGCTTTGGAATAAGCCATGATAAGTTTTTGCAAGACATTCAAAAAGCAGAAGCCGTTTGGGAAACCCCACTGGGTCGCGATCTTTTTGTCTATGACCCCAAAGGTGACCTTTCTATAAACATGGTTTACGACGATAGGCAAACCAAAAGCAGCCAGATTAGTAAGCTGGAAAACCAGCTTAAGCTAAACGAACAAGACATAAAGCCCCAAGTTGCGGATTACCAAAAACGTTCGGCCCAGTTTAAGGAAAAAGTCCAAAATTTGAATGCAGAAATTGCCAAATGGAATAGCCAGGGCGGTGCCCCGCCAGACCAGTTCCAAAAGCTGAACCAAGAGCAGCAAGATTTGAAAAAAGAAGCGGCAGATCTGAACGCTGTTGCCAAAAGTCTTAACCTTTCGGCAGATCAGTACAATAGCACGGTTGATAACTTAAATGGCCAAATTAACCAGTTCAATAGCGAACTGGTGACAAAACCAGAAGAAGGCCTGTTTTTAGGCAGCGATAACCGAATAGAGATTTATTTTTACTACAACGATAGCGAGCTAGTTCACACCTTAGCGCACGAAATGGGGCATGCTTTGGGAATGCAACACGTAAACACACAAAAGGCCATCATGTTTCCGCAAACCACACAAACAACAGCCGCAACTCAGGCCGACATTAACGAGTTGAAAACTGCTTGCAAAATTTCTAACTAAAAGTTTTCTGTTTGAAGCTCAGCTTCTCCAAGATCAGACTCATCCTCAGCTACAGGCTTTAATAAATCTTGTTTCAGTTGAGTTTCTATCTTACGCTTTATAAAAACTGGCAAGCCTACAAGGACTTCATCTCTAGGAACCACATGAGGTCTAACATAAGTAAAGCCTTCGGGCAGATTTTCAAGAATTGAAATATCATGTTTCCTTTCAAAGGAAATCAAATCTCGCCTATGTTCTTCAGACATATTTGCTTTTCTTCTGTGACCTCTTACGCGGTAGGGGCTAGTTGGCCTTTTTGGACCCATATAAGCAGGACGGAATTCCCCACCAGCATTATTATCACGAATAACTCTTGGAATATAAATAACACTTGGGGGACCATCTAAATTCGTATTATTTGAAGCTTCCGATACGTGCCCAGATCTCGTAGTGGGAAGCTCAACCGCAGTCACCATGTCTCGATAAACTTCGGCCAATACCTCACCAAAAAGCTGTGCGCCAATCGTCCCTTCTTGCCAACTAAAAAATGAACAAGTATTGATGTTTAAAACTCCAAGCATTTCCCCAGTTGAAAAAGCAAATTTCCCAAGGATATGATCACCAACTTGAATCAAAGTCAAAGCTTCCAAGTCCCCAGCTTTGCGAAAACGTACTTCAGCACCGTCCAAGGGAAGCATAAACCTTTGATTATAATAGGCGGCCTCCAAAGAATCTTCTATAGAAGCAACAGGCCTGGGAACACTAACTTCTTTTAAATCATTAGTTCTCAGCAAATTCTCCGGAACAACGACAAGTTCCCTACTACCTATCAAAGGTAAAGTGGCAACTTGACTCATTGATATAAGTAAAAGTTCCGTTGGGCTATCTATGCTTGGCAATTTTACTTTTGCCCAAAAGGCCCCGTCTTTCACACCTACAAGTGGCTCATCTTCATTTCCCAGCATTAAATGTAAAGTTGCAATCTCGACTCCAAGAAGTTCTTTTACTATCTGCGGAAACCCTTCATTATTAAGAGCTTTAAGATATATGTCCTGCATTCTTCCAAGCAAATTGTATCTCTTGGATATTCTTATTTCTCTAGCTTGATCTCTATAGTAATCGTAAATAGTTTTTATGTTTCCCATTATCGCTAATGAGCCTGTGGGGTCCTCTAACCTTAAACCATTCAGCTCTTTATCTTTTTCATACAAATTCAATAAAATTCCTGCCGCCTGTTGATTACGAAAATCTTGCTGAGGCTGTTGAATATCGAGTCTTGGAAGGGTGGCTAAATCAAAAGCTCGAAGTGTCTGCAGGGTAAAGATTATATGTGCATAAGCAACTTGTTCACCCCACGAAGAACGTCTCACCAATTCTAGAAGTCCTGTCTCTTTGGCATTATCCATTACGGCTGAGGCCGGTTCTATTTCATATCCAGTTGAACGATCTTGTCCTGACATGGCCCATAATTATAGCAGAGACCATTAAAAGAAGCATGTTTTACAAAATTACTGTGTCTTAAAGTAGTAATCTAGAACCTCTTTGGCGATGGGGCCTGCAACTGTGGAGCCTTCGCCACCATCTTCTACCAAAGCCGTGAC
>JACPYZ010000011.1 GCA_016195765.1 Candidatus Curtissbacteria bacterium
AAGTTCAATTGCCTGTTTATGGTGCATTTTCAATCGCTGGTGATTTTACTGCTCCAGGCACGCTTTCGGTTAAATCAAACAATGCCAGCTTGTTCGTTTTGAATCATCAAGACGGCTCTTGGCAAAAAGTTGATTCTTCTCAGCAAGGTTCAAACCTTGAAGCAAAAGTTTCAAGCCTCGGGACTTTTGTGATAGTATCCCAAAAATGACCGATCTAGATAAAATCGTTTCTCTCGCTAAGAGGCGAGGGTTCGTGTACCCTGGCAGTGAGATATATGGAGGTTTAGGTGGTACCTGGGATTATGGCCCAACAGGCGCACTCCTCAAGAAAAATTTAAAAGATCTTTGGTGGCGTGACATGGTTCAACTTCGCGACGACATTGTCGGCATAGATGCAGCAATCATGATGAATCCGCGTGCGTGGGAAGCATCGGGACACGTGGAAGCATTCACAGACCCTCTTATTGAGTGCAAGATTTGCCATCAAAGGTTTAGAGCAGACAAACCAGAAGAAATCGCCGCTCACGAAAAAACCCATAAAGGAGAAAAAGTTAGCTGGACCGAGCCTCAAACATTCAATTTGCTTGTCAAATCTTATCTGGGTGTTTTGGAAGGAAAACAGTCGGAAATATTTCTGCGCGGTGAAATTACCAATGGTGTTCACGTTAATTTTAAAAATGTCGTGGATTCAACACGAGTCAAGATTCCCTTTGGTATTGCCCAAATTGGAAAAGCTTTTAGAAATGAAATCACACCAGGCAATTTTATTTTTCGCTCTCGGGAGTTTGAACAAATGGAGGTCCAATTTTATATAAAGCCAGAAGAAGCAGAGGGTAAAAAGTGGTTTGCTTATTGGAAACAGAACAGAATGGATTGGTACCTCTCGCTTGGCATCAATAAAAACAAATTGCGCTTTCATGATCATGAGCCAGAAAAACGTGCCCATTACGCCAAGGACGCAACCGATATTGAATACGAATATCCATGGGGTTTCGATGAAGTTATGGGAATACACCACAGGGGCGATTGGGATCTTTCGCGTCACGGCCAATATTCTGGCCAAGATATGAGCTATATCGATCCGCAAACGAACGAAAGATACATTCCTTGGGATATAGAAACCTCAGCAGGAATCGACCGTACAATGTTAGTTTTGCTGGCGGATGCCTATACAGAAGAAGAAAACCGCGTAGTTTTGAAACTTAATCCAAAGCTAGCACCCTATAAAGCCGCAATATTTCCACTTTTGGGCAACAAGCCGGAACTTATAAAAAAAGCAAAAAGCATTCATGATAAATTGAAAGAAGACTTTATGATTGCCTGGGACGATAGGGGAAACATTGGAAAACGATATCTCGCGCAAGATGAAATTGGTACGCCTTACTGTATTACTGTTGATTTTGACACGCTCGAAGATGATACCGTCACGATCCGTGATCGAGATACAACCAAACAGGAAAGAATAAAAGTAGAAAACCTAAAAGAAGAATTAGAATCGCGCCTTAAATCTTGACAAAAAAACGGGAAAACCTGATACTTATGCCAAAGGGTCTGTCGCCCTTTTTCACTTTGTGGACCAAGACTACCTAACACAGGAAAAACCCCACGACTATTGTGGCATCGCAGGTGCCATATCACCCCCCGGAGAAGTTGCAAGTAATATCGTCATCGAAATGGGCAAAGCCCTTCAGCATCGTGGCCAGAATGGGGCCGGTATTGCCGTAAAAGCTCGCGGCAAACTTCTTAAAGTTTTCAAAAAAGCCAAAGCGTTCAACGAAGTTTTCACCTCGACCGATGTCGTTGACGAAAACTTCCTAAAAGGAGAAGTCGCCATCGCCCATTTGCGCTATCCCACAGAAGGCAGCATGAGGCGCGATTGCGACGCCCAACCGTTTTATGCTTCCTATCAAGGATGGGAAATAGCAGTTGGCCACAATGGTAGTCTTGTCGATCTTGAAAAGCATCGAAAAAAGCTCAAAAAATTCGATATCGAACTAGAATCTGATTCCGATACCGAAATCATGGCTTGGCTCATTGTGACGGCGCCAGGTCTTAATTGGAAGCAAAAGATTTCAAACGCCATGGTAGATGTTAAAGGCGCTTATTCGCTGGTTATGGTCACAGCAGACGACAAACTAATGGCCCTTCGTGATCCGTGGGGTGTAAGGCCTTTGGTTTGGAGTCAGGACAATGGACACATTTTTGTGGCTTCCGAAACTTGCGCTCTGGATAGAATTGGAATTCATCACAATAAAAAACTAGAACCAGGGCAACTCTTGATTGCAAGTGCCGACGGTGTTTCTATAAGCAACTACACCAAACCTCAAAAAACCAGTTTTTGTGTTTTTGAAAAACTTTATTTTTCTCACGAAACTTCTGCCTGGGACGGGATAATTGGTGAAAACAGAGAAAGTTTGGGTCAGCAGCTTGCGCTTGAGGAAATAGAAAGAGTCAAAACCGGAAAAATGTCCAAAGAAGAATTCGAAGACATTGACTATGTGGTTGCAGTACCAGATACATCTTCACCTGGCGCCCACGCTTTCTGTGAAGCATTGGTTGAAAATTACAAAGGCAAAACAAAATTACATTACAAAAGGGGACTAGTTAAAGAGAGATATGATTACGCCAAAAGAACCTTCATTGAAGACGATCCATATTTGCGCAAGAAAAATGTAGAAAAGAAATTTTTCGTTTCACCGTCTATCATTGGCAAATCGATTTATCTTGTAGACGATACCGCTGTACGGTTAACAACATACAGCATATTGGTAGCCCACTTGCTTAAGCTTGGTGTGCGCGAAATCCATTGCCGCTTTTTGGCACCCAAATTTTTAAATCCATGCTTTCTGGGTGTAAATATCGGAACCAGGAGCGAGCTTGGAGCCGTAGCAAAAGACAGACAAGGAAAATTTCATGAACTCTCCGAAGAAGAAATCAGCAAATCTCTAAGGGTTGCTTCTGTTCACTACCTAAGTTTACCCGGCATGGCAAAGTCGTTAGGTCTAACAAAAGCCGCGCTCGAAAATTCCTATTGCACCGGCTGTCTCGACTATAATAATCCGTTTGATATGCGACCTTACGATCCAGAATTTAATAGAACCACTTATCTTAACAATCATTTTCCGATCACCAAAAAGCTTAACAAGGATTCTTCTGCAAATATACAATTGTGAGAAGCGTCAATAATCAGTTGCTCACAATAATTGGAATTATTCTTGGTGCTTTGGTTTTAATCTCCCTAATTATCTTCCAGCTAAATTAAAATTAAACCTGTTTTTTCCAAAAGGACTATATTCTGTTCTTTTGGGTACTTGACAGCAGGTCGAACAATGGTGAAAAATGGTTATAGATGGTGAATATTGGTGATTCATCATTCCACTCCAACAAGACTGAAAAAGATTCGAGATAACACTCGAATGCTGCCCGGAGTAAGTACAAGAGTAGTAAGTGATATATGTTTCTGGGCAGCTACAAACCTTCTTTTGACGCGAAAACGCGAAGGATCGCTTTACCTAAAAAAATTAGAGAGAGTTTAACTTTAGATGAAACAATCTTATCTTTTGGATTCGAAAAATGCATATTTGGCTTTAGCAAGTCAGACTGGGAAAGAGAATCACAAAGACGTGTTCAAGACCCGCTTACAGACCGCAAGTCTCGTGACGTTAGGCGCTTCATTTTTTCAGGAGCCGAGCATGTCGTACTCGATAACCAAGGTCGCATTGTTTTGTCTGACAGTTTATGTCAGTACGCCAAAATTACGACCCCGGTGGTCGTAGGAGCTGGAGATCATTTCGAGATTTGGGACGAGGAAAATTGGAATCGGGAAAAGAAAAAGTTAGAGGAGGTAGTTCTGTGAAGTATCACGAAAGCGTACTTTTACAAGAAGTAATAAGTTATTTGGACCCAAAACCAGGTAAAAAGTTTATCGATGCAACTCTGGGAGGTGGAGGACACACCGCAAAACTTTTAGAGAATGGTGCAACTGTTCTCGGAATCGATCGTGATCCCGATGCAATTGCACATGTGAAAGAGTCCTTGCTACCAAGATATCTCAAAAATCTTGAGGTAGTACAAGGAAACTTCTCTCAAATTGCTGAAATTGCCAAAAACCATAATTTCAATATGGTTGACGGAATTTTGCTTGACCTCGGGGTGTCCTCTCATCAACTTGATACAGGGTCAAGAGGTTTTAGCTTTAACGAAGCTGGACCTTTGGATATGAGGATGGATCCAAATATAACCATTAGAGCCTACGATATCGTTAACAATTTTGAGAAAAGGAGGTTGAATGAAGTATTTCAGGCTTATGGTGAAGAGAAGTTTGCTGGGCCAATTGCTGCTGCTATTTGCAGCACCCGTGAAGTAAGTCCAATTGAAACAACGAAACAGCTGGCTGAATTAATCGAAAAGTGTGTTGCGAGGTGGCAATATAAGGGAAAG
>JACPYZ010000003.1 GCA_016195765.1 Candidatus Curtissbacteria bacterium
GGTGCAATTGTTGCTGCTCGCGAAGGTAAATGGGTTCATATCAAGCTACCTTCAAAAGAAGTCAGAAAAGTTCATATTGATTGTTTTGCAACTATCGGCCAGGTTGGTAATTTAGATTGGAAAAATGTATCATTCGGCAAAGCTGGAAAGTCCAGACATCGTGGTATTAAACCTCATGTCAGGGGTGTTGCTATGGATCCTCGTTCTCATCCACATGGTGGTGGAGAAGCAAAATCTGGAGAAGGTATGCATCCTAAAACACCAACAGGTAAGCCAGCTCGAGGAGTCAAAACAAGACATAAAAAGAAACCGTCGACCAAATATATCATTACAAGGAGACGCAAAAAATAACATGAGTAGAAGCAGCAAAAAAGGTCCATACATAGACCCAAAATTATTAAAAAAAGTTAATGCTCAAAAAGAATCTGGTAAAAAAGAACCAATAAAAACCTGGGCAAGAAGCAGCCAAATTTCTCCAGATTTTGTAAATCATACATTTTCGGTACACAACGGTAGAACTTTTATTAATGTTTTTGTATCAGAACCTATGGTTGGTCACCGTCTAGGGGAGTTTGCACCAACCAGAGTATTCCGTGGTCACGGCAAAATAACAGAAAAAGCTACAGCTAAAAAATAATATAAAAATGGAAACACAAGCAACTGTTAAAAATATTCGCATCTCTCCTGAAAAGGTTAATCTTTTAGTGGCGCAAATTAAGCCAATGTCGCCAGTTCAGGCAATAAAAGTTCTTAAGTTTGTAAACAAATCAAGCTCTGAAGTTCTTGCAAAACTCATAAAAAGTGCAATTGCCAACGCAAAGCATAATCAAGGCGCCCAAGAATCAGACCTAATGTTTAAAGAAATAATCGTTACAAAAGGCCCATCATATAAAAGATTCCAACCAGTATCTCGTGGTCGTGCTCATCACATTCTAAAAAGAACAAGCCAAATAAAAGTTATTTTGCAGAGTACTACCCCCACAAAAGCTCAACCTGTGGCCAAAGCAAAAACAGAAGATTCAAAAGCTATGAAAGGAAAAGAAAAATAAATCATGGGACAAAAAGTTAATCCAACAGGTTTTAGATTGGGTGTTATCAATGGCTGGAATTCCAGGTGGTTTGCAAAAAGTGGTCTGTTTAAAGTCTATCTCATGGAAGACCAGAAAATTAGAAACTATTTGTTAACCAACTTAAAATCAGCTGGTATTTCAAAAATAGAAATCGAAAGATCTTTTGATAAAAGAACGGTTATTGCACACGTGTCTCGTCCCGGTGTTGCAATCGGTCGTGGTGGTACAGGTATAGAACAAATAAAAAACAATTTAGTAAAAATCATAGATCTCAAAGATCCTAAAAAGCTAGAAATTAAATTTGAAGAAATAAAACTTCCAGACATGGACTCTTTTTTGGTTGCAAACAGTATCGCAGACCAATTGATAAGAAGAATGCCTTTTAGACGTGCTATGAATCAAACCTTAGAAAGAGTCAAACGTTCTGGTGCCAAAGGTGCCAGAATTCAGCTTTCAGGTAGACTAGGTGGTTCAGAGATCGCGAGGCGCGAAACATTAAAAGACGGTAGTATTCCGTTGCACACTTTAAGAGCAGATATTGATTTTGCAGAGATCGACGCCCAAGTGCCAAAAGCTGGAACTGTCGGCATTAAAGTTTGGATTTTTAAAGGAGAAATATAAATGTTAGCGCCAAAAAGAGCAAAATTTAGAAAACAGTTTAGAGGTCGCCGAGATGGTCTCGCGATTCGCGGCAGTCAACTTGCCTTTGGGTCGTTTGGTTTAAAAAGTATGGAAAGCGGTTGGGTTACAGCAAGACAAATAGAAGCAGCTCGTCGGGCAATGACTCACTATACAAAGCGTGGTGGTCGTATCTGGATCAGAATCTTTCCAGACAAACCGGTTACTAAAAAACCTGCAGAAACTCGGATGGGTTCAGGCAAGGGAGACGTTGAAGAATACGTAGCAGTTGTTAGACCTGGGGCAATTCTATTTGAAATGGGAGCTGTCGAAAATAAAATTGCAGCAGAAGCAATTAGACTTGCAGCGCATAAACTTGGGATTAAAACAAAATTTGTATCAAGATAACATGAAAAAAAAGGATTTAAACGAAATAAAAACTAAAAGCGCTGATCAGCTAAAAAAGAATTTAGCAGATTTGAAAAAAGAAATAGCCAGCCTAAGAATCGATATTGGTATGGGTAAGGGTAAAAATGTTCACGAGATGAGAGCAAAACGTTTGTCTCTTGCTCAAATCTCAACTGTTATGAATCAAAAACTGGCATTAGAAAAATTAGATCAGGCAAAAACAAAAAATAAGGAGGAAAAATAATGGCAAAATCGTTAATCGGCGTCGTAATTTCCAACAAAATGCAAAAAACGGTTGTTATTAAAGTAAGTAGGAAAGTTAAACATCCTTTATACAAAAAGCTGATAAATAAATCAGAAAAATTTAAAGCTCACAATGAGTTAGAGGTTCAAATCGGTGACAAAGTAAAAATAGTCGAAACAAAACCAATCTCAAGAGAAGTCTATTTTAAAGTTGAAAAGATAGTAAAAAATGATAAATAAAAAATGCAACTGAAAGGTAAAAAATAAATCATGGTCGCGCCAAGATCAAAATTAATCGTAGCCGATAACAGCGGTGCCAAAAGCCTAGTAGTCATTGGTATGGGCAAAGGCAGTGGGAAACGCTTTTCAAGACTCGGAGAAATGGTAACTTGTGTAGTCAAAGGGGCAAACCCCCTGGGTCAAGTTAAGGACCATGAAATTGTAAAAGCAGTAATCATAAGGTCAAGAAAAGAATCCCGTCGTAAAGATGGTTCGTATGTAAGGTTTTCAGACAATGCTGCCGTCGTTACAGACCCGACTGGTGTCCCAAGAGGCACGAGAGTCTTCGGCCCAGTAGCAGGGGAATTAAAATCAAGAGGTTACAACAAAATTATTTCCATGGCCAAGGAGGTAGTGTAAATGACTAAGTTTAAAAAAGGTGACGAGGTTCAAGTTACATCTGGTAAAGACAAAGGTAAAAAGGGAAAAATCGAAAAAGTCTTTAGACTCGAAAATAAAGTTGTCGTAACTGGAATCAATATGTATAAGCGTCATCGTAAAGTGTCTCGCTCGCAAGCTGCCGGCATTTACGAAATTACAAGACCTGTTGATATAGCAAAAATTCAACTTGTCTGTCCGAAGTGCAATAAATTAACAAAAGTAGGCATCAAATTAGAGGGAAAAACAAAACAAAGAATTTGTAAAAAGTGTAAAGGAGTAATCTAAAAATGGATTTACAAAAACAATATAAAGACCAGATTTTAAAAACCATGAAAGAATCATTTAATCTCAAAAATGATTTCAGCGCTCCATATTTAGAAAAAATCGTCATCAACGCGGGTGTTGCAGATGCAATTTCAGATAAATCCGTTCTTGATAAAATTAAAAGTCAGCTTGCACAAATCAGTGGTCAACAGCCCAAAACAACGCTTGCAAAAAAATCTATCTCTAGCTTTAAACTGAGGTTAAACGACCCGATTGGTGTTGTTGTTACCCTAAGAAACAAAAAAGCATGGGATTTCTTGGAAAGATTTATTGCAATTGTAATGCCGCGTATGAGAGACTTTCGCGGTTTACCAACAGATAAGTTTGATAAGTCTGGTAATTACAGTTTAGGAATACCGGAACAAATCTTATTCCCAGAGATAGACTACGCAAAAGTTGATAAAATACGAGGTCTGGTGCTGACTCTTGTTATAAAAAACAGTGATCCAGAAAAATCAAAAAAGTTAATGGAACTTTTGGGGATGAAATTCAAAAACGCATAAATTATGGCAAAAATATCGAAAATAGTAAAAAATAACAAAAAACAAAAATTCGAAGTCAGACATCGCAATCGTTGTTTGATATGCGGCAGGTCGAGGGGGTATATGGGTAAATTTGGTGTCTGCCGCTTGTGTTTTAGAAAAATGGCTCACAAAGGAGAAATACCGGGTATTAAAAAAAGCTCTTGGTAAAAATATGAAAACTAATTTAAATAAAAGAAAGGAAAAACACTAATGGATCATGTATCTAACATGGTAGTCATTATCAAAAACGGATACATGGCCAAGAAGGTCAGCGTTAGCGTGCCATTTTCAAATTTTAAACTCGAAATAGCAAAGTTATTGGAAAAAGAAGGTTTTGTTGGCCAAGTTACAAACGAAGGAAAAATCATAAAAATAGATTTAGTCTATATCGATCAGAAACCAAGAATGACCGAGATTAAAAGAGTCTCTAAACCTGGTTTAAGGGTTTACACAAAAAGTAAAAACATTAAAAAAGTTAAAGGTGGAATAGGTTTAACTTTAGTTTCAACACCACAAGGTGTAATGACAGGCAAAAGTGCCAGAGAAAAGAAACTTGGAGGGGAAATTATTTGCCAAGTTTGGTAAATAAAATTTAAATATTTATGTCTAAAATCGGTAAGTTACCAGTATTAATACCTCAAGACGTTACAGTTTCCATCAACGATAAATCTGTCACGGTTAATGGTCCAAAAGGAAACCTGTCTTTCGATTTTAGACCAGAAATAAAGGTCGAAGTTGTGGAAAATAACGTTCAAGTTTCAAGACGAGGCGAAACTAAGATGGCAAAGTCACTACATGGTTTAACAAGAAGCATTATTGCAAACATGGTCAAAGGTGTAACTCAAGGTCATGAAAAAGTTTTGGAAATCATCGGTGTTGGTTATCGTGCAGCAAAACAAGGTGAGAATTTAGTTTTAAGCGTTGGCTATTCTCACCCAGTTGTAGTCGCTCCTTTAAATGGAATTGCACTAGATGCAAAAGAAAATAAAATAATTATTTCTGGGGCAGATAAAATTGTTGTAGGAGAAATGGCTGCTCGAATACGCCGAATTCGTCCACCAGAACCTTATAAAGGCAAAGGTATTAAGTATATAGACGAAATTGTAAGACGAAAAGCAGGTAAAGCTGCAAAAACTGGAGGTGCTGCATAATGAGTAAAGTAACAACAAGAGCGGCAAGAAAATTTAGAATTAGAAAAAAAGTTAGTGGAACAACAAGCGTCCCAAGACTTTCAGTCTATAGATCAAATCTTTATATCTATGCGCAGCTAATAGATGATCAAAGTTCAAAAACAATTACGGCAGCTTCCGACATAAAACTTGCAAAAAATAAAGATGCACAGACTAAAATACAAAGAGCTTTCACAGTCGGAGAAACGCTTGCTGCCAATGCTGTAAAAAATAAGGTGAAAAAAGTGGTTTTTGATAGAAGTGGCTATAAATATCATGGTCGAGTTAAATCGCTTGCAGAAGGTGCCAGAAAAGGAGGCTTAGAATTTTAATGAATCAAAACTATAATCAAAACCAACGTGGGGGTAACCAAAGAGGTGGCAACCAAAGGGGACAAAGACAACAAAATTACGTTCCAGCTATCAAAGAATTTGAAGAAAAAGTAGTTCAAGTAAATCGCGTTTCTAAAAAAACCAAAGGTGGCAATAAAATGGGATTTTCGGTCCTTGTCGTTGTTGGGGACAAAAAAGGCCGAGTTGGCGTAGGTTTAGGAAAAGCTAACGATGTTGCCTCTTCAATCAGGAAAGCCGTAAATTATGCAAAAAAACATTTAATCACTGTCCCAATTACGGCAGGTACAATACCTTCTGATATTTATATTAAAAGAGGTGCCGCAAAGATTTTACTAAAACCTGCACCAGAGGGTTCAGGTGTTATTGCAGGTGGCGCTGTGCGTGTTGTTGTAGAAGCGGCTGGAATTCGAAACATTTCATCAAAAGTACTTGGTACTAAAAATAAGGCTTCAAATGTTTATGCAACGCTCGAAGCATTAAATAATATTATTGTTCAAAATGGCTAATCTTAATTCACTTTCAAAAAGCTTGTCGCCTAACGCAAAAAGGCTTGGTAGAGGCCAAGGTTCTGGAAAAGCAAAAACTTCTGGTCGTGGTCAAAAAGGTCAAAATGCTAGACACAAAATGTCAATTACACATTCCCACTACGAAGGTGGACAAAGACCACTCATGAAAAGATTGCCCTACAGAAGAGGCAAAGGAAACCCCAAAATGTCTAAAAAACCGATTGTAATCGATCTTAAAAAACTACCCAAAGGAATAAGTGGAACCATAGATATTGAATCGTTAGTTAAAGCGGGGATAATTACTAAATCCGAAGCAAAAAATAGAGGTGTTAAAGCGCTAGGTTCCATTATGGAAAAAGGTATGGATCTTAAAGTCGATGCATCAAAAAAAGTACTAGGTAAATAGTTTTAAAGCTATTGCCTCCTTATGAAATATTTAAATACATTAAGTAGAATTTTTAAATCAAGAGAACTTCGCAAGAAGATACTTTTTACAGCATTAATTTTTTTCATCTTTAGGTTATTTGCACACGTTCCAGTACCAGGTGTCGATATTGTTGCTCTAAAGCATTTGTTTGCAAGTTCTCAATTACTTTCTTTGTTGGACATTTTCTCTGGTGGAACTTTAGCGAACTTTTCCGTAATGTCGTTAGGTTTAAACCCATACATTAACGCCAGCATTATTATTCAACTTTTGCAACTGGTGTTTCCTAAATTAGAAGAGCTTGCAAAAGAGGGAGAAGCAGGCCGAGAGAAAATTAATCAATATACACGCTACCTGGCAGTACCACTAACAGTGATGCAAGCCTTCGGCATGTACATCCTACTTAAAAACTCTCAGATCATCACAACGGTTACGCCCCTCACCCTTCTTTCAATGATAGCCACAATGACAGCCGGCACCATTTTTCTAATGTGGTTGGGAGAACTTATTTCCGAAAAAGGGATAGGTAATGGAATTTCTATGGTTATTTTTGCGGGTATCGTGGGTAGGTTTCCCGTCAGTATTGCTCAAACTGCATCTGTGTTTGATCCTTCTCAAATTAGAAACGTCTTCATTTTTGTTGCCATGGCCCTACTTGTTATTGTTTCAATTGTTTTTGTCACAGAAGCAAAAAGGCCAATCCCTGTCAATTATTCAAGACGGTCACTAGCAAGTCCCAAAGATAGTTCAAACTATATTCCTCTACGAGTCAACCAAGCAGGTGTCATTCCAATCATATTTGCTGTCAGTTTAATTTTATTGCCCACAACATTTGCAAGATTTTTTGAGCAATCGCCAAATGTTTTTATTGCCAATCTTGCACAAAACATCCAAAGACTTTTTAAACCAGACGATTATTTGTACAACATCACCTATTTCTTACTAGTGGTTGTCTTTACTTATTTCTATACAACCGTTGCTTTCAATACTAAGCAGCTCTCAGAAATGTTAATGAAACAAGGCGGCTTTATACCAGGCATAAGGCCCGGAACTGCAACCAAAAAATACCTAGATTTTATCTCTTTTAGAATTACACTCTTCGGCGCCATATTTTTAGGGCTTATTGCCATACTTCCTTCAATTGGGCAAAAGTTAACAGGTATTCAAACGCTCATAATTGGTGGTACAGGCTTGCTCATTATCGTTTCGGTGGTTTTAGAAACTGCAAAACAGATTGAATCACAACTTGTTACCAAAGATTACGATTCTTTCCTAAAACGAAGATGAAAATAATTTTTCTTGGCATGCAAGGATCTGGAAAATCCACCCAGGCCAAAATACTCTCAGGCCAACTAAACATCCCCTACATCGAAATGGGTCAATTATTAAGA
>JACPYZ010000004.1 GCA_016195765.1 Candidatus Curtissbacteria bacterium
AATTTCCCCCACTGGCTTATCAGACCACTGGAACAAAATACCGCGGGCATCGTCTGCCCAAAAAGCGGCTTGTGGTGCCCTTTTTAAGTTCGGCAACCAGAAAACAGCAAACGCCAAAAGCATTACCAAAAATGCTGTGGCAATTCCCCACCTTTTGTTTTTGTCTGTTTTTAATTCTTTCCAAAACAAACCAAAAACCAGCGGCAAAAACAGCGGCAAAAAGAAAAAGTATGCAGCATACGAAAAGCACGTCAAACCCAAACAAATGCCACCAATAACAGTTTGCCTACGTGTTTTTCCAAATATCAGATACGTTCCCAGCAACAAAAACATAAGCCCGTACATACCGATAGAATAGCCCGGCCTGGACATAAAAAAGTGCCACGAAGAAAAAGCAGCGACAAAAGTACAAAGAAGCGCAGTTGCTTCGTCTTGGAAAAACCGTTTGGCTAGTTTGTAGATTAGAAAGATTGTGATTATGGAAATAAAAACAACGCTGAAGCGTACCGAAAAGACGTTCAGGCCCATTAAGGCAATAAATGGCACCTTTAGATAAAAAGCCATTGGATATTCGGAAATTCCGAAACCTTCAAAAGAAAGCGGCAAGAAGCGACCATGTTGATCATGCCCGGTTTTGAGAAGCGAATAGGCATCATAGCCAAAAAGTGCTTCGTCGCGATGAAACCCTGGTGGAACTGTATTTAAACTATAAAGACGGAGAATGGCACCCGCTGCCAGGATTAAAATAAGAATAATGGTGCGCTTGGTGAAAAATGTGGAAAGCCTGCTTTTTTCTTCGACCCTTTTGCCTTGCGCCATGCCTTACATAGTACAACAAATGCAAATAGTTGGGAGATTATAAACTGATATCAAACCTTACAGTTTGATGCAAGCCGCCGTCTCTATCTTTATAGTTCTCATATCAGATGATTCAACACGCATCGGAGGGAATTATACCAAAATATGGCGATATTGCTGATATAATAATCCCACCTTACGGGTGTCGTTCAGTGGTAGGACTTTGGTCTCCAAAACCAATAACGAGGGTTCGATTCCTTCCACCCGTGCATATCAAACTTGATTTCCTGGGCGATTCATAGTAAATTCCCCTAAATTACAGATGGGTAGACCTGACGCACTACAATCGCCGATTGTCACACGAAACGCTTCGCACGGCAAAGAAAAACCTGCATCTCTTAGTAACTTTATACTTCGAACTAAAAGTGGCCAAACAAGGCTTTTAACTGGCAATGTTTTAGATTTCGACTGTTATCCAGAAGCTCTCGACGTAAAAAGAGTTGCAATCACGGTAATAGACCAATCCACTACGTTTATCTCGATACACAATAAAGATATAGGCATAGTTAACCCTAGATGGGGGCAAGTAACTGACAAAGAAACAGGCGAAGAAAGAATAGAAGTGAGCCTTAGAAATCCTGATGATATTAAAATGGCAGGTTTGGCCTTTGCTAAGGACTTCAAAGTTCTACATGGTGCTGGTTGGGCCGTAATATTTGACCCGATTGCACAGTAGACACCTGTGATAAAATCTTTTCTGTGCCCGAAAGACGCCACGAAGTAACAGCTTTCAACCACGTCCGCGATATCCGCAGTACAATATATTCCACTGGCCAAGACCCAACCGACGACAGTGTCGTTCATAGTTTTACTTCTGAGACAATTGCCGCAAAACTAAGAAGGTTGGGAGCAACTCACGCCACAGAACACCTAAGCGTTCGCGCAAACCACTTTAGCCCAACTTTTTCCCTATGTTTAACTTATAGCGGAGAAATGGACGGACCTTCCGACGGCGTGGTAGTAATTGAGGGTTCTTCTGGTCTACTTTCGATGCGCCTTGTAGATATGGACCGCAACAGGCCCGGAATTATTGAAAGCCGCGGTCGTGCAATCAACACATTTTTAAGATCACTTTCAAAAGTGCTTCAAGTTTCGGTAGCCGCCCAAGCTGCAGTTTAAAAAGATCCTTGTGCTAAAATTTCCCAATGCAGCTTCCAAACGACATGGATGCCTTAATTGTTACCAACCCTTATAACATTCTTTACCTTAGCGGCTTTAAGGGAATTTCTGACACCGAACGCGAAGCAATTTTGATTGTAAAAAATAAGCAGAGCATCTTGATCACAGCCAAACTATACCGCGAAGAAGCAAGCAAGCTTAAAACCAAAGTTGTTTACACAAACGAGCGAGACACCTTGATGCTTGCACTCCAACAGACGCTAAAAGGTGCCCAAAAAATTGGCTTTGAAGAAAAGGATTTAAAAGTTAGCGAATTTAACAACTTTAAGACACTTCTGCCAGGAAAAGACCTAATTGGCACCCGCGACTTGATAGAAAACCTGCGGGCCGTAAAAACCAGCGACGAAGTCAAAAAGATCGAGAAAGCCCAGATTATTTCCCAGAACGCTTTGGCACTACTTTTAAAATCTCTTAAAACTGGCCAAACCGAGCAAGAAATCGCCCAAAGACTAGCGCTTATAGTGCAAAAAGTTGGTGGCGAAGGCCTTTCTTTTGAAAGCATTGTTGCCAGTGGCCCCAATAGCGGCATTCCCCACCACAAAACAGGCAACAGAAAAATTAAAACCGGCGACACGCTACTTTTTGATTTTGGAGCCAAGTATCAAAACTACTGCGCCGATGTTACAAGAACTGTCTTCGTGGGCAAGGCAAGCGACCGGCAAGTAAACATTTACAACCATGTCATGTGCGCTCAACAAAACGCAATTGAAAAAGTGCAAAGAGAATTGAAGCTTAAAGATGCTTACAATCTGGCTTACGAAGTTTTTGAAGATGCCCAGCTGCACGATTATTTTATTCACGGCCTGGGTCATGGCGTTGGTTTGGAAGTCCACGAATCGCCTTATCTTAGAGCAAGTTCTAAAGACGAAGATTTACTGCAAGACAATATGGTTTTTTCGGTAGAGCCCGGACTCTACTTTCCTTGGGGTGGCGTAAGGATTGAAGACTTGGTAGTTTTGCAAAACGGCAAAGCAAAAGTTCTTGGTAATATTAAGAAGGAAATAATTGTTGTTTAATGTCACGCTTGTTTGTGCCAGTTATTATTTGTTTATCGTTTTTACTTGCCGGCTGCAGTGCAAAAACAAACCAGTCGGCACTACCCACAAATAATTTTTCCAAAGGGGCCCAAATTGCCAAGATTCCGGCAGAGGCTTTAAAAAACGCCCTGAATTCTTTTACAAAAGCCAAAGAAGGTGGCCAAGACCTTAAAAATGGCCCATGCTTGGGCAAAATTGCAGACGATTGGGTTTTGGACATTGCCCACAATCCCCGCCTGCCTGTAGACGATTTGGATGAAAACCAATGCCCAGATTTGAAACAGGGTTCTGCGCACCATTTTATAGAAATGGACGCAAGCGGGCAGATAATTCAGGCACACTGAAATTCCGGCGATTTTAGACTATAATTCCAATTCGAAATGACAGATCGAATAAGACCAGGTGACATCGCTCAACCGACAGGTTGGGAATTTTTGGAAAACGATCCGAATCTGAACACGCCAGTCAAAAGGCTAAGGCAGGTTTGCGATTTAGCAAACAATGGAACAAAGACAATTATTGCCATTGAGCTTCTCCATACCAGTTCGCTGAGCCGCGGACAGCTTTTTGAAATTCTGATGTCCGCCCAAAGAAAAATTCTCCATGGCAGCGATGCCTTGCATGCAGCCAAGCAACTACTGGACCCTACAATTGCGGTAGCCGATCATGATTCAATAAGGCTAACACCTTTCGGGGAAGAAGCCGCAAAAGCTGCCCAATTTTGCTGGGAACAATTTGACGCTTTAGGCAAAACACCTTCGGATTTACTGGGACACGTTGCACGTCAGCGCAATTTGCCGGAAGGCGGGGTAAGCTCAACCGGGCTCACCAGAGCTCAAATTATACTGACGCTAAGTGCGAGAAACGCTACAGCTGCCGAGCTGGCAAAAGCGGCAAAAATAAACCCGGCACTTGTTTCCAGCTATCACCTACAACCATTGCAAATGCAAGGAATAATAGATTACAGAAGTCTGGATACGGCGGGCAGGCAAAAAAGAGGCGAAAACCCCAACCTGCCTAAACCTGGCCAATCACTGGCCGAATTAACCGCGTTGGGAATAATAATCGCAAGCGATATTCTGACACCGATTTTTGAATGGGCCAACAATCGAGACCAAAAACCTATTGATGGTATTGAGTATCCTTCTGAAGAGTTTTTCCAAAGAATCGTTAGAGCCCACAGAAGCAAATCTCCTTTTATTGGCGCTGATACAAGAAGGGATGAAAGCCAAATTATTGGTACCGTTGTAAGCCAAGATGGGCAACTGAACAAGGCACAAATCGCAAGAGCAATCGGTCTTACACCTTCGCATGGAACAAAAGTCGTCGATAGATTAATTAGGAGTGGACGCCTAGACGTTGGTCAAAACGCCGAAAGTAGCGCAAGACCAACTATTTGGATTAGCCCCAGGAGAAGTGCATAGTGGTTAGTAGTTTTAGTGGTTAGTAGTTTTAGTGGTTAGTGGTTAGTCGTTAGTGGTTGGTCGCAGCGACATACACCTTAGGCTGCTCCTGCAAAAGTTGAGCAATTGCAGCAACCTTATAAGAATAATCTTCAAAATGCGGGTAAAGCTCACCGGAAAGGTACTCTTGAGCCACCGGATTTGCCAAAATCTTATGAGGCGAAACCCCAGTTTCTCTAATTAACCGGGCCGCATCTTTTTCTATTTTCTGCCGCAGTACCGGATCTTGTTTTTCTATGGCGTAACTATAACTGCCAATGTTGTAATGCTTGATATCTGCAAAATAAAGCTGCAAAGATTTCATTACCCTACCAAAACCAATATTAAAAGCCCAAACAGCCAAACCTTCGTTACCACCTAGGATTTTTTTGTGACTTCCCAGAGTTTGGACCCCAGCTGCGATGTTTTTGTACGGGTCTGCCCTTTCGTCGACTTTGTTGTTAACGACCAAGCCCTGATCACGAGCCGTATCTTCCCAAAGCTGCATTACACCACGAGCCGCACCTTGATCTCCAATGACGTCTTCCCCGCCGCTATTTTCTATGCCAACAACACCCATAACCACATCGCCATCCAAACCATTTAATTTTGCTTGTTCACGAATATGATTTTCGAATTTTTTAGGCATTGCCAAATACATATCCCCAAACCCCGGTTGGGACAAGATATCGCTCTTGATCTCGTCTACCCTGGCGCGAGCTTGTTGCTTATCTGAACCAAAAACTGTTTCCAGTACTTGGTCTTCTTTTTGCTGCTGTTCGGCAATTCCCGTATCTTTAGGAATCAAAGCAACTTTTACATCTTGGCTTGCAGAAACCCTGGTAAGGCCGCGCAGAAAACCTACGCCAGTCGGGACAGCTGCAGAAACACCTACGGTTGCAGCTATCGCCCTTAAAAAACTGCGCCGGCTGACTTGCCTTGGCGCAGGCACCACGCCTTTGCCTTTATTTTTGTGTTGAGATCC
>JACPYZ010000012.1 GCA_016195765.1 Candidatus Curtissbacteria bacterium
AATAAAGGGCCAGATTAAATCTTTCGGCACAAGTGGCTGGGCAACAAAAAGAAAAACTATGGATGCAGCTATCAGATGACCAACGGTTAACCAAAAGGCTTGAGCTTTTGGTTCAATTTTCAGAGTTTTAACAGGAACTGCCCAGGATCCGTATAATATTGCAGTAATCAGAGCGTATACAACTCCGGCATTCATCAAAGCTTGATGATTAGTTCCTTGTCTGTTGTTAGGGGGAAAGCTTTTTGGTGCTTGCCGAAAGCATCAATTTCATAACTGTGGCCTTCTATGCCTGGTTGTTTCTGGATTAGGAGTTTGTACTCTTTATCTACCTTCACAGGAACCGTGTATTCAATTTCTATTTTTAAGGCTCCTTGTGGACGCAGAGTGAAAAAGCCATCGAATACCGTTTTATCAAGCTCGTCGGTTTGTTCCATTTTCTTTTCGGTTCCACTGGATTTAATTAAGGTGGCGCCTTTGGGTACATAGATTCTTACCCAGTCTCGGTAGATGCCAGCAAGGCAAAGCCCACCTTTACGCTCTAGGGAACAGTTATCGCCATCTCTTGGATATTTATATTCAATGGTTACAACTTTATGAAGTTTTCCGTCTTTGTCTTTAGTAACCTTTTGGTTTACTTTTTCCTGAATGAAAAGATTAGATTTGGCACCTGCAAAGTTGGCTTCGTTAATATGGATGTAATCCCCGTTGTAGTTATATAGCCTGCCCGCAAAGTTTACTTTTTCAACAGCGTCTTGTTCGCTGCTTCCTAAGAAATATAGAAGGAAATGTTTTTGTTTTAGATCCTGAATGCCAGCATCTAAAAGTTTTGGCCAACTGCTTTTAGGCGCGTTGAAAGCTTTGGACATCATTTGCTGCATTAAAACACCAATAATACCTTTGCGATCACTCTTTTCGTAGGCAACAGGTTGGTCAGCATATTTTTCTAGTTCGTAAAGAATTTGCGGACAATCGCATTCTTTTACTTTGTCTGTTGTGAATTTTGTCCCATAAGCTTCTATTGGACCCAAAACATTCATAAGCGAAACTACAAAATGCGTGTCGAGCGCAAAGATCCCGTCAATGTTCTTTTTGTCGATTGTGGCATCGTAGAAACTATTAAATTGCTCCATAGATGCCCGGAAATCTGGAGATAAATTGGTATCTCTTAGATTAAATGTATAAACGTTGGGCAAATATTTAAGAATTGGTGCTGGGGCTTGTACCTTTTTGACCAGTTCGTCGTCGAGCTTATAAATGTCGGAAGATCCTTCAGATTCAATAACGCCTTTGTTGACACGAAACACGGCGTAGGCACTTATAAAGCCACCTGTTGGCCTTAGTTCTTTGTCGTTCTGGAAAAGTATCAGATAGCGCCTTTCTTTATCTTCGCCCATCATTTGAGGAAGAACAGAAATTAAGGGTTTATAGTCAACAATTAAGGACCTCGCTTCTTCCAAGCCAATTTGGGCACTTTTTATTTTGTCACCGGGCTTACCGGGCAAAAAGTTCGGATACCTCCAGGATTGAATTTTATCCAACGAACTACTGGCGTCTGTTAATTTTTTGCCAATTTCGTCAAGCTGAGGAGTGACTTTGGAAAGCGCTTCGATGCCTTTTGCGAGTCTTTCCTGAGCCGTGCCACCAAGAAACGTGCTTTTGCCTTTTAAACCTAAAATATCGGCGTAAGGTGTTAGGGCATCTGCAAACGTACTGCCAGCGTCAATGCCCGCAATGGCACTATCCAAACCATTTTGCGCGTCTGTTACATACCAACCCAAAACTGGAATGAATTTGAGCGGTGTAAATGGTAGCAAAGAGCCCTTGGTAATTTCCAAATCTTTTTTCGTACTCTTGAGCGAATTCTTGGCATTATCCAAATCTTGATTTTCCAAAGAAGTCGTTACCTGTTTTAAATCTGCAACTACACGCTTTGCGGCAAGAGCGCTACTTAAAGCAAAAAAGCCTAGAACAGCAACTATAATCAAGACTATTATTAAAACTTTTTTTCTCATACGGCACCCTTTCCTGTAATCATAGCAATCGGCGTCCTACCAACGATAAGCATGTCATATAGGAGCGACTTCCTTCTTATATAATTTGCATCCATCTGGACTCTTTTGTCGAAGTTAATAAAAGATCTACCAGACGTCTGCCAAGGACCGGAAGCGCCGGGTCTGGCAGTTAAGATTATTTTGACATATTTTTTAGTTTCAGGATAGATTCTTTGTTGATGAGTAAGCTCGTCTTTTTGGTAAGCTCGCGGGCCAACTAAAGACATATCCCCTTTTAGAACGTTGATTAGCTGGGGTAATTCATCTATTGAAAATTTTCTGAGAAACTTCCCGAGTGGCGTTACGCGAGGGTCGTTATATAATTTGTAACTGCTTTTTTGATATTGACGCATCAGCTTCGGATTTTTTTCTAAATACTTCCTAGCATGGACAAGCTGACCGTCGATTTTGTACATATACATGCTCCTAAATTTGAGCATCTTAAATTCTTTACCACCTTTGCCGACTCTTTGGGGTGCATAAAAAACTGGACCTTCTGACGTGAGCATGCCGATTATCGTAACAATTAGTATGACAGGGGAAAAAATAATCAGGGCGATACCGGCTCCAAGAATATCAATAAGTCGTTTTAATACAGAATAAACCATAGTTATCAAACAGACGTACCTTTTCAAATTGAAGGTAGAACGGCTGAACTTTTAGAGAAATTTTTCTAACTTTTTTTCTTTAACCTTTTCTATAAACTTTTTGACATCGGCAACTCTATCTTTGGCACAAACTAACAATCCATCTGGAGTATCAACAACAATTACTTCATTCAGGCCGATTGTCGAAATTATTTTATCCTTAGCCGTTTCGTAAATAAGACAATCAGTAGAACCAATATCGATAACGTTTCCCTTGATGATGTTGTCTTGTGGTTCTTCTGAAAGTTCATCTTTTAAAATATTCCAGGCGCCAACGTCGGACCAGCCAAGATCGGCAGAAAGCACAACCATTTCTTTTGCTTCAACCTTTTCGTAAACTGCAAAATCGATGGAAATTTTTTCAAAGCTGGGATAAATTTTTTGAATTACTGTTTCTTGTTCGTCTGTGCCCCATGCTTTTTGAATTTTTATCAAAGAATCATAGGCTTTGGGGGCATGCTTTTTATAAAGAGATAGCATTTTTTCTGTTTTCCATACTTTGTAACCTGCGTGCCATAGATATTCCCAACCGGCTGCAAATTTCTTGGCAGTTGCCAGATCCGGCTTTTCGACTTGTTTTACATATTCAAAGATGGCACTACCGTTAAACTTCCTGATCATCTTGCCGATCTTGATGTAGCCTACGTGAACGTTAGGATAAGTTGGTCTTACGTCTATTGAAACTATTTGGCCGGTTTCTTCTACGTATTCATAGGCCGATTGAAGCACGCGAACAAATTCGTCGTCGTTTTTAATGAGATGATCCGCTGCCCAAAGCGCAGCTACCGTCGGATTGCCAAATTTTTTATCAAGAACAGCAGCGGCAAGACCGACTGCTGCCAGTGTGTCTCTCATGTCAGGCTCGATAATGATGTTTTCTAGTGGTAAATCTGGCGCTTGGTCAACGACCAAACCAACGTAAGGCCTGCCTGTTACTACAAAAACGTCTTTTATAGGGAAACCTTTACGGATTCGCTCAACCGCGCTTTGAAACATTGATTTTTCGCTGACCAGGGGTTGAAATTGCTTAGGGCGATCTCTTTTGCTCATTGGCCACATACGAGTGCCAGTACCGCCACAAAAAAGGACAATTTTTAAGTCTTTATGACTGTTTTTCATACTTTGAAACAACTTGTTGGATACTTTTTATAAAATTTTCCTTGCTGAACTTTAAGGCGTTTTTGCGGCATGCTAATATAGACCATTTTACATTAGAAGCCATTGTGATTGCATCTACGAGCGTCTCAACCTGTTGCTTCTCGAAAAACACGCCAGTTTCTTTGTCTTTGATGATTTCTTTTTGCCCCCCTCGCGCAAAAGCAATAACTGCAATACCGCAAGCTTGAGCTTCAACAGTTGCAATCCCAAAGTCTTCTTCTTGGGTAACAATTAGGCCTTTGGCGTTTTGCAGATAGCTTCTTAACTCTTGTTTGGAAGCTTTGCCTACAAATTCAACTTTTTCAGAAGCAACTTTTTGTAAACGTTTTTTTTCTGGACCATCACCAATTATTTTTAAATTAAAGTTGGTCGCGGCAATTGCCTTTATGGCAAGATCAACTTTTTTCCACTTGGTTAGACGAGTGACAATAAGATAATAATTTTGGTTTTTTAATTGCCAATTATGTATTTTTGTTGGGCGATAAAAATCTAGGTCTGCAAATGGATAAACAATGTCTGCTTCTTGCGCGTAATTTTTTAAAACTTTTTCTGCAACGTTTTTCGAATTTGCAATGTAGTGATCAACTCTCGTCGATGCCGCCTTGTCCCACCTAAGAAGCCAAGCAAAATATTTTTTAAGAAGGAAGCGGGTGGGTAAGTTTAAATAATTGCCCTTTGCATTTTGGTCCCAGATGAATCTGGGCGTACTATTTATGTAACAAATATGCACAGTTTTAGGCTTTGTAATAACTGCTTTTGAGAAGCGGGTTGTAGAAGAAATCACCAAATCGTAACCTGAGAGATCAAAACTTTCAAAAGCGAGTGGGTAAAACGGAAGCAGACTTTTATAAAGAAAGTTTTTAAAAGGAATTTTTTGCATGAAGGACGTTTTTATCTTTTTGGATTCAATTAAGGTTGGCACTTTTGAATAATTAACTAAAGAGGTGTAGATCGGTGCTTCAGGGAAAATTTCGACAAATGCTGCAAAAAGATTTTCTGCTCCCCCGCTTTGCATGAAGTCATCGTGTACTAATGCTACTTTGGGTTGATAAGACATACTAATCATTTGCTTTAAGGCTGCAAAAGTGACCTAAAACAGTGGGTTTATTATATGTCATACAACAGACGAAGGGGTAAATTAGTCAAAAAAGTCCAAGTTGATAGATTTTTGGTTAAATTCTTCGATTTTTACCGCTATCGTGGCATGTCAGAGAAGACAAATGAACGAAATTGGTTCAATTTACGCCAATTCCCTGAATTTATTGATGGCAAAAAAATAGATAAAGATACCGTAAGAGTGTATATCCTCTACTGCAAGAACCAGAAGTCTAAATCGACAAATGGATTAGGTAATAAGAAATCCTTAACAACTGCCTCGGTTAACTCGATTATCTCCTCTGTTAAACAATTCTTGAGGTGGTTATGGCTCGAGGAAGGTTTTCTAGATGATGATATTTCCTACTGCATAAAAGCGATTAGGAACGATCCGTTCTTCCCAGATTTGCTCACTATTGAAGAAATCAGAGCCATTATTAACTGCCCACGAAATTACGATAAATGCCACGTTTATTTAGATAGGGCATACTATGACTTTTTTATCGAATTGGTCGCCTGTACAGGCTTAAGGCGGTCAGAAGCTGTAGCTATAGATGTCGGAGACGTCGATTTTGACGATATGGTTATCCGTATCCGCCTGGCAAAATTTAATAAACCGAGACTTGTACCATTACCCGTTGATTTAGGCGTTAGACTAGATGACTGGCTTAGGAGAAGAAAGGCCAAGCCAGAGGACCCTCTTTTTAAATCTTTTTTTAAAGATAGCAAGCGCATTGCCGCTCATTCATTCATTAGTGAACTTAAAACGAGAGCAAAAATTCTTGGTATTAAAAAACGGGTACACTTGCATCTTCTTCGCCATTGCTTCATTACGGAACTTATAAGAGCAGAGGCGCCGGCGCTGAAAGTTGCAAGAATTGTAGGTCATTCAAGTTTGAACACGACCCTTAGATACACCCATCTCGTGGTTGATGATTTAAAAGGAGTGATCGAAAATCATCCTTTGAACAATCACGCAGAAAGTGAGGCAAAAATAATTAATCACAAAGGTAGATATACAGTTAATTGATTTCTTTCTGGTGGCCCAAGGCTCGTGGAAATGGAACCAGGTGTTCGGGGAACTTAAGTCTTTGTATGCAAATCTAGCTGTGTCTAGAAAACCTAGCTTTAACTACCTCCCGACTGGGAATTGAACAAAATATAGACCTGTAGTATAATCCCAAATTACTTATGAGGCACGACGACGGCAGACGAATGACGGGTGTTGACGAGCGAAGAGAATACTGGATTAACAGTAGGGGCTATGAGATTATGGGTTTATCGTCTCGTGCATTAGAAATACCGGCAATTCGTGACTTCGTTGGAATCGAAATAGACGTGCAACACTTATGGGGAAGCATCTACACTGAAGCTGAAGAGCATGAAGATGGTAGGTTGCTTCAAATGAGTGACTACAAAACTCTCATTTCAAAAGGCCTAATACAGCCTCCTTCCAAAGAATTTGGTCCCTCGATAGGTATAAGACTTGCTCAAGCTGAAAAACTAGCTAAAGTCGCAGAATTTATTTTGGGTGCTGGTGGTGTTGGGTATGTCGATCGAATGGACGAGAGCATAGCAGTTTATCTACAGTATGCAATAAGCCCTCTAGGCATGAACGTGACTCACGATCCAGAAATTGTTAGGACACCAAAAGGTATAACTCGACCGGGTGCCTGGGAAGATGAAGACCCTGAGGCAAAAGGCACACGAAAGTTTGTACCTTCTACTGGAAACACGTATGGGCATCACACAGAAAGCAAAGAATTTATTGAACCACATTTGCGTACAATAACACCCACCGACTTAGACAATTTTTGGGGAACAGTAAGTGCGCTGGGTATTCCAAAAGAACAAGCCATGAATGATCGAGTTCAAGGGTTTGTGCACGTGGTTATAGAGGCGCAAGATTTTATGCTTTCATTACAACGACAAATAGGTAAATCAAGTGAGCCTGGCTTAATTCCTTCAGATCAAGAACGTATTATTGCCGTAGCCAAAATTATGAAAGTAATGATTTCAATTTTGCAATCAGGATTTGGTGGAAATCAAATAGATCAAGCCGATATAGCTCTAACTTTAAACGAAGCGTTAACTCAAAATTATGGTGTGACTGTCGTACCGGAACCTCAGACAGATAATCTTTTGAGTTAATAACTCCAAGATCTCAGAATAGGCACAACAATCTAGCAAGTTAAGGGAAATGGAACCAAGTGTTCGGTGAACTCAAGTCTTTATACGCCAGCTTAGCTGTGCCTGCAAAACCTAGCTTTGACTTTCTACCGACCGGGAATTGAACTGCTCAGAAAGCTCTAAAACGTTGAATATCACCATGCGCTGCTCTAGCGACATAAAACATATTCTCTTTTGGCCTAAAAGAAACTGCGAAATTGGGGTTATATGGGCCAAAAACCGGATCGACTGGAGGGTTGTCACTATGAGTATTAATGTCGGCGAAACTTACATCGTGTATTGCCAACCAACCTGCAAAGTCCTCCAGAATAAGAGGGTTCATCAGATTATCAGTGCCCCGGACACCAATAATTCTACCACCATTCAAATCTTTAAGCTGATGTGCTTGCCCTGAATATAGACGAGCGTTTGGCCAAGCATGCAAGAGTGCAAAAGTCTGCATGTCTTGGCTTGCGAACAAAAAGGCCGTACACGTTAAAAACTGCGAGCTAACAAGGGTAGAGTCAATAGATCCTACCTCTACTTGTGCTTGCTCTACTTCAACCAAACTCTCACCTTCAGGTTTCAAGTAAAACTCCGGATATTCTGGATATTTTTCGCTATTTAGGTAGTCGTGAGGAACAGAGCCTATATATCTTTCCATTTTAAGGCAGTATGATTTCTCTTCCGTGAATGTCTAGGGGCGCACGTTTGTCTCTTTCTAAAAGCTGCACTCTCCACTTTCTGGCCAAGTCTACAGCACTCCTGTAGTTTGGGTCTCTGTCATAGTCGGGAACAAAAACCCTCCCAACAATTGGGGATACTCCATACCACTCAATGTCGCCAGCAAACCTCTGAAAAGATTTCATTTCTATTGCAGGTGCTGACTGGGGATGAAAAATTCCACCCAAGTCGTCACCGTAGAGCAAGTGATGCTGACCACCCTCTCCTATGCCGTCAATAGTAATTCGTTCTAGCTCTCTTGGAACATACTCTTCTCTGAAAGCAGCAGTGCCTTGAATAAACGGCTTTAGAGGTATTAGTTTATTCAATAGAGCAGCGTTATAAAATGAAGTGGCTCTCCTTCTTCTGGCTGCTTCACCTTTTGCTGAGTCAATAATAAATTCCCGTGAAGTTTCATCAAGCCCCGCTTCGACGTCTTCAAGCATCATTCCAGGATATATCTCGTCTCTCCAGCCTGCTAATTCTTCTAGATATACGACTCTTTCTTCAGGAGTCATCTCAACCGATGCATCAGCCCCCATTAATGTACCAAGCATGCTCATTTCCACTGCGGGGGCCGCAAGAAAAAGCGCACGAAATTCGGCGTTTAATTCTGCCGGAGATAGTAATGAGTATTCTCGTTCCTGTGGCATTTAGCCTGAGAATTATAAACCCATGGCTTAGAGGTGTCAAACTATAGGGTGGCCCAAGGCTCATGGAAATGGAACCAAGTATTCGCTGAATTTAAGTCTTTATATACAAGCCTAGCTATGCCTATTAAATCTAGCTTTGATTATCTCCCGACCGGGAACTGAACTTATTGAAGAGGTTTAAGCTTTTTACTTATATTTTGCACGATATGCTTACCACAATTCCTACTGATGAATACAAGTGAATTTCATCGTTCTTTTCCTTTTAAACTATCTAATTGTGTTTCCACTCCACGATTATTTTCTAATTGTAGAAGTATCTGTCTGTATTGCGGAAAGGTATCAAGCAATTTTAGTTGTAATACTTTATCAAAGTTGGTGTAAATAGAAAGTGCTGTAAGAAGTATAACTATTCCAAAAACCTGCTGGATGCGACCTATGTATGCAGACATAAAACGTGTTTTTGCTACTAGTCTTTGTCCTCCATAAGCAAATAGAAAGAGTGGTATTCCGACACCTAAAATGTATGCAAAAGTGATGAGTAAAATACTCAGTGTGACTTGCCCAGTTGCTCCAAATGTGGCTATTGTTGAAAGAATTGGCCCCGCACAAGGCGACCAAACAATGCCTAAGGACAGTCCTGTAATAAATCCAGGAGCAAATCCGCTTCCTTGAATATGTCCTTTAGCACCCAACTTGCCACTTAATTTACTTACTGCTGATTCAATAATTGCTCCAAGTTTTGGAATAACTAACGTGAGCCCCATAAAGGCTAAAACAACAACAGCAAATAATCTCAAGTCATTTGGATTAAAGTGGAATAATTTTATTAAGAACGAAACCGATAAAGTAAAAACTGCAAAACTAAGCATAACGCCGAGAGTAATGCCAAGTGGACGCGCGCGACTTTTGCTAGCAAGAGATGAAGAAAGAATGACTGGCAGTAGTGGCCAGATACAAGGTGCAAGAATGGTAATGAGTCCAGAAATGAAAGCAAAGAGAAGTAATATGAGCATAACTTTATTTCCCCAACGCTTTATTAACTTCTGCTAGGAAAGTGTCTTTACCCCAGAGGTTAACATCTCTTGAAAGCTCTTTACCGTTTTTTAAGATAACTTTTGTATGTTGAAAAGTAATACCATATTTGCCGGCCATATCTTTACCATCTTTGGTAGTATCAGTGTCGTTGTAGTTAATTCTAAAACCAACGACTTTATCTGTGTTGAGTGCATCAAAGCCCGCATGGAGTTTAGGAGCCTCTTCGCGACATTCTGGACACCAGTTGGCAAAGAAGTCCAGTATAATTATCTTATTATCCTTCAACGCCTGTTCATAATCGGGGAGGTTAAAAATTATAAACGGTGCCGTTGTTCCTGCTAAGATTTTTCCTGTATATCCGCCAACAGTTTTCCCTTCTGTATTAGTTTGACTTTCTTGTGTTTGAGTTTTCTCTTGAGCTTCTCTTTCGACACTTCCTTCCGGTAAAGTGGCTTGAGAATTTGTTTTTGATGAAGTATTTCGGAACAAATAAAACCCTGCACCAACTACGATTATTCCGGTAAGTAAAAGTATTATAAAATTCTTGGTTTTCATGCTTGTGAGCCTTTCGTATTTATTTGCTCCATCTCCTCAATTACCGAACAGCAGTTTTTACAATTTATTGAAGTAATTTCCGAAGGAGAGTTAAGAGATGAATTTAGGCTCTCAAGTTGTTGCTTAAGCTGTCGCAACTCGTCCATTTTTGTCTGTATAGATGCAATGTATTTTGGTAAATGAACAACAAGAGAGCTTTTTAACTGCTCACAGTTGCCATCAATACAATGTTTTACTAACGGTTTAATTTCCCCGAGAGACAGGCCTAATGCCCTCGCCTGTTTAACTAATCGAAGTCTAGATATATCTAGCGTTGTATATTCACGATATTTGTTACTTTTTCGTTTCGCAGGTTCAATAATCTTGAGTGATTCGTAATAACGAATAGTTTTTGTCGTAAGTCCTACTTCGTCTGCTACTTGCTGTATCGTAAAAGTGGTATCCATATTGTGAATTGTAAACGTTCTAGTCGCTGGAATGTCAAGGGAAGAAATTTCTAGACTAAAAAACACCTTTAACCCAAAAATACGGTTGAACCATTTTAGCTTCAAAAATCGCTAAGTGGTTCTGAATTTGAGGCCGTGTGGCCCAAGGCTCGTGGAAATGGAATAAGAGCGCAGAAATTGCTTTGTTGCCATAACGCGTACGCAAGAAAAATTTAACATGTCAACAACGAAAATATAGAAATTGGGACAAGGTGCCCTCTCGTTTTTTAACAGAGATGTCTATGATCTAGGTTACGTCCAAGTTATTCACGAGTTCGTTACCGTCCCTGCTTGTTGCATGTGGCTTAGTGGTAAAATATACCAATGTTTCCATTAAGACTGGGTATTGTCATTTTTTTGCTAGGATATATTATTGAAACTACGGTCGGACCTTTAGCTGTAGAAGTTAGCTTGATAGCGAATGTAAATTTACCCCCATTTGAAAATATCTCAACTCCCCTTTTTCTTCCTCTTGCTGTAGACAGACTTGCTAAAAATATTAGTGAAGATGATCTTCCTGAAAATCCATTTCGACTTGATGGACCTATCTCAGCGATTGAAATGACCGCGAGCGGAACAGCCACGGGTAGTAATGTGCATTCTAACCAATTGATTTCAAAAATATGACAACAGGCAACCAACCATTTTCAGAAGCTGAATATGACACATTTTTGGATGAATTAGCGCCGTTTTTAAAGTTAGGTGAAACTTTGAATGCTGCTATTGAAGATGCAGGGCTTCGGAAGCATAGAACCGCTCTGTACGCCAAATATGGGCTAAAAGACGGTTTCGCGGACAAAATTGATACTTTTATGGCTTATCCTGGCAAGATTGCCAATAATATTTTGGTAAGGCGGTTAATACAAACGGAAGAAAAGGTTAAGCAAGGCTTGCCGGTGACAGAGGAAGAAATGAAAAACGTTCGTTTTATTGCCGAAAAGCATCGTTCATCTCAACCATATTTTGTGAATAGAACTGAAACAGTCTCGGCAAGACCAATACAAGAGGTCCTCGATGAATTAGATACACTTGATGACGTTGCCGAACAAATTGAAAAGGAAGCAATCTCGCAAAACAATACACCTACGAATCTGGACCAACCGCAAGCTTAAAAGGGGAAAAGCTCTTGTACTCTAACGTTTAATGCTCGGGCAACTTTATAAATTGTCTTTAGGGAAGGTTTTCTATCACCACTTTCAATGAACTGAACATATTTCGTGCTCAATTTTAGCTTTTCGGCTAGCTGTTCTTGGGTTAGATGGACATTTTTCCTCAGCTTTTGTATCTTTTTGCCAAGTTTTATATCGTTTTCGCTTTTCATACCTAAAGACTACAAATATATGATCTTTGCGAAAACCAACTGTCTGTTACCTTTTAGATATAAATATTGCTTGTTTTTAATACCAACTATTTGTTACTATTGCCTAATGAATCTTGAAAAAGATAAATGGTATCAAAAAAGCGCAGTAATTATTGTTCTTCTGGTTATATTCTTCCCCATCGGTCTCTATCTTATGTGGAAGTATGCCAACTGGGACAACAAAATTAAATGGGGCGTAACCGGACTGCTCTCGCTTCTCTTGATTGCAAACCGTTTTAGCGAAGGCTCAAAGCCTCAAGCAGCGGCAACCACATCGGTTGCCCAATCCCAAACAATATCACCCAGCCCAACTCCATCACCTACGCCTTCGGCAATAGCCTTCGAGTTTGATATACCGTCGTTAATTGGTAAAAACCTTGACGGTGTAATTGCTGTTTTAGGTAAGCCAGACAAAAATGCTCAACCTACTCCTACGCAAATACAACTGGGTGGCGTTAAGGACTGGGACGAGCAATTCACAGTAAACGGCCATTCATTATTGGTAAATTACACTATTGCCGACAGGAGTATCATTAATTTTTTCTTAGAAACAGATGACCCCTCAGGGAAAACTACAGACACCAAACGATTGCTGGCACTTGGTAACTTAAAAGAAAAAGATCCAAAGTATAAAGTTGAATTCGTAAAAACCTTCGGTGATTCAAACTCTTTCACTGGCGTGAAAGTAACTCCTAATTAATATGTTTTCAAAAAAGAAATGTCCGAAGTGTGATAGCGTAAACCTAAACAAAGTAAAAGCAGGTTTCGGTGAGCAAGCACGCAGAGCTAGCTTAGTTGCTTTGTTTCTTCCACTCGCTCTTTTTATTAGACCAAAGAAGCCATTGAACGTTTGCAGAGATTGTGGTTTTAGTTGGGAAGATAGGTAGATAAATCTAAACCAAGGGCTTACAATCATTTCCCATGGACCACAACTTAAAGGCGTTTTTCGGTACAAATAAGCCACAAAAATACCGTTGCTACAAATGCGGAGAGTTTATGTTTTATTATGGCAGAACTCCTGACGATCTTGGTATCGTGACTAAACAATGCGAGGACTCAAGATGTAAAGCAATCAACAATGTATTATTGTTTGAGAATAAGTGTTTTTTGATAAGAGAAAAACTGGCAAAACATAGAAAAATGCTTTGTCGATTTAGAGAAAAAGTTGAAGAATTAGACTTGCAAAAAGAACAATACCGTGTTATATTCGATTTAATTAAATAGCCTCGTTTCCGGGCATAATTGGAAACGTGACTCATGTAGTCCTTCACGCACACCGCGAGGTGTGGGGAGGGCTTTTTTTTATGGAAAAATTTAGAGCCGACAAATTTTCTTGCCTTGTGTTCCTTTGAATGGGATTTTTTATTTATGAAACTGTACAAAAAAGATTTTGATAAATTTACAGCAGATATGACTAGGCGTGGTCGTGTGTTAATAACAATCAAAAGACATGAACAAAACTTTAAGTATATAAAGGATTGGCTTCGTGCAAAACATTTAAATAGAAAAAACTTGGATCTATTTGTTATTCACTTTCTAAAAGGACGGCAAGCATCAACAGTAAATTCAGCAATTTCCACATTAAAATGCTTTTGTAGGTTCCTTTTTGAAAGAAAGCTAATTAAAGATGAGCTGCATCTTTATTTGAAATATATAAAAAATGATCCGTTCTCCCCTATTCTTTTATCTATTGAAGATGTTAATGAAATTATTAAATGCCCAAGAACTTGGAGTACATACGGCGGCATAGATAGAAAAAAGTATGATTTCTTTTTCGAACTAATGGCAAGATGTGGCTTAAGGAGAAATGAGACGATGAAGCTTCGCTTCCAGGATTTTGATTTTGACAATAACACTATAAGAATTTCTGGTAAGGGCCGAAGAGTGAGAGAGGTAGCAATACCGTCTATTATGAAAATAAGATTAATAGGATGGTTTGAGGAGCACTCCTTCAAAACTGATGATTATATTTTCCAGAGCCCTAACGGCAACTGCGCTAGCTCTGCGATGTTTACGGCTGAGCTTAAAAAGAGGTTGGAGGTTTTGGGATTGGATAAAAGTATTCACTTACATACCTTCAGGCATACTTTTGCGACTTATGCTACTCGAGCAGATAAAAATCCTTTTAAAGTAATGAAGGCCCTCGGGCACGCGAACATACAGACAACATTAAAATATACACATCTGGTTGTAGATGACGTACGCGACGTATTCGAAGATCACCCGCTCAATAGACTTCCTGAGAAGCAATTACCGGGAGAGCCGGAACGTTTGCAACTGCTAGTCAAAAATAAAGATTATCGAGTGAATTAAGTTGAGAATTAATTAGCTGATTTATTTCAAAAAAGCGTGGAATAATCTATGACGACCTGTCATGGAAGTTTAAAGAGGGCTTGCCAGTTCTTTTCTTCAACTAAGGGTGCTATTTTAGGTAAGTTAATCGTTTTTAAACCTAATGGTAGTAAGTTTTTTCTGCTTTTTATCACAAAATTCATAAGCTTTATCATCTCTCCAATATGATAATACTTATAATATTCAACTTGCCCTTGAATTCTAAAATTCATATCTTTGACTCTTTCTTTGTCATTTTTACATTTCAAGTAATCTTGGTTCTTCAAGCTCAAAACTTTTTGCGTGTTTTGAATTATTTGTGCTCTGTTTAGTTTTGTCGTAATCCTTGTTCTCGTAAATTTGATCCCTAAAAAGACTAAACCGTCTCTTATATTAACAACCTCAGTCTTGCTCGGTGATAATTTTAAACCTTCTTTTTCTAGCAGTTTTTCAGCGTACTTTCCTAATTTTTTTACATCTTGTTCTTTTCTAGAGATAATTAGAAAGTCGTCGACGTATCTGATAAAAGATTTTCCACATTTCTTATTCATTTTATTATCAAATTCTTTCAAAGAAATATTTGAAAACAGTGGTGACAAAGCAGAGCCTTGAGCTATCCCTATCTTTCTATTCTGTTTTTTTATTCTTTTATTGGATTGGAATTCTTTTTTATTTCCGAGTTTAAAGTAAATAATCTTTTTGATGAGGGCATTTAATGAGCTATCATTATCTAAGATTTTGCGTATTTTATTTAGTAATCTTAGCCTTGATATGTTGTCATAAAAACCCTCTATGTCTGCTTTGAATACCCAAAAATTGCCTTTTTCAACCTCTTTTATCAGAACTTTTACAGCTTTTTTTGTGTTTAAACTGTCTGGATTTTTGTTTTTCCCCCATAAGTTTTCATTTATTCCACAGTAGCTTACTCCGGTATTTATGTGCGGAAAAACAATACGATTAATTAATCCAAGAATAGACTTATGAATTATTCTATCTCTAGTAGTCGGCACACATATAAGCCGATCAAACTGTTTTCCTGGCTTTGGCTCAATGAAACCATGTAATGGGGATATTTCGTATTTTCCTTTTTTAATATCTAAAAATAGATTATTAATTTTTTCCGACTCTTTTTCTTTAAAATCATATAAGGATATATTATCTACACCTTTAGAATTTTTTCTTTGGCTCTTTGTTTTGCCGGAATAAACACTTTTCCAAGACCTTGTTAATAATTCTTTTGAGGACAAATCTGTGATAAACGTCACTTTAGTAAGTAGTTTTGGGGATTGATACAGCGGCCCCGAAGTCAAGCCCCTTGCCTGTTTTAAAGGCTCGGGACTGGCTTCTGGATTGTCAGTTGATCGAGGTTTAGGTCTTGTTCCTTTGAAGAAAACTTCCTCCCTCCCGGGCGTGAGCCCTAAGTAACTTCTGACGAGGAGGTGCTCTGTGAGGTGGTTCTAGGTATTTCACTACCTATATTTTCCTCGAAGGGCGCCCTTATCTTAACCGATAAGCCTTAATAGTATTAGCACCTTTTCCCTTTTTTTTCAAGAACTAAATATGCATTAACAGCATCATAAACTTTTATTTCATGTTGACATCAAAAATTGGTCAGAGTACTATGGACTTTGTCCTATCAACGCAGCCCAAAATAAAAACCTCGTAGATTGAAGTCGTCGTGAACTAAGGCAATTTTCATAACCCGATTATAACAACTCATTTGATATATTCCTGACTGCTCGTATATTGTGTTCTTATGAATATCACGCAAAGAGTTTTTGCTCTATGTTTATTCCTTGTTGCGATTTTTCTTCTTTTTTACAAATTGGGTGTAAACAGCTTTGTAAATTGGGACGAAGCTTATTTTGCAACCGTTGCCCGAGATATGGCAACCAGAAATGATTTTGTTGTTGGGTTTTTTAATGGTAACCCCTGGTTTTATGAACCCCCGTATTTAACCTGGGTTCTTGCTCTAGTTTTTAAATTTAGCCAAAGTGAATTTTGGCTAAGAGCAGCAAATGCCTTTTCATCCTTAGTTTTGCTTCTTGCGGTCTACGCCACTTCTTGGAAGCTATATAAAAGTTATTGGGCTGGTTTTATCACGGTTATTATTCTTCTTTCTAATATTGAGTTTTTGTTTCGTTCAAGACAAATAAATGTCGAAGTTCCACTCACTTTATTTTTTGTTGCCTCTTTATATTTTTTAATTAAGTTTAAAGATGCAAAAAAACCCTATTTGGTAGTGCTGGCTGCTTTTTGTTTAGCTTTAAGTTTTTTAACTAAAAGAGCCAGTCCTTTTTTAATAATTCCTTCAATTGGGTTTTTGTTCTTTTCTATAAAGCCGCTTAGAAACTTTCGGGCAATTATTTTATTTTTGATAACACTGGCGGCATTTGTTTTACCTTGGGTGAGTTTAAGTTTTGCCAAGTGGGGAAATGTATTTATTCGGGAATTTGTTATCAATTTCACTGTCGGCAAAATATTATCCTCAAACCCCGCAACGGGAAGCTCTATTCTTTTTTATGTATATTCGCTCGTGCACTCTTTTAAGATTTGGTCACTGCTTATCCCTTTTGCTTTGGTCTGGGCTTGTTTTAAGATTCCCAAAAATAAACTCCTCGGAGCTTATTTGATTTATTTTCTTGCCTTTTTTATTTTCTTGACGATTGCTCCAATTAAAGCTTCGTGGTATCTAGTTCCTGCTTATCCGGCCCTGGCGATTTTGGTAGCTGGATTTGTTCTTTGGGTTAGTTCAAGATTTGTAAAAATTCACTTATTACTTTTTGTTTTAGTTGTAGGAATATTTTTTGCCCAACTAATTCGGTGGAATTCTAGCTATTTTGTGCCAGATGTAACGCGCGAACAAGCAGACTTTTCCAAAATCGTTGGGATGCAGGTGCCGAACGATTACGTTTATTTGGATGATGACTATTTACCTGTAGCCGCTTACTACAGCCGAAAGTTAATTTTGCCTCTTAGGTTTGACCGCAGTGCAGATTTTGCGGCAGAAACCCTGGTTCTTAACCAGTCTGAATATGTGATGACGAATATATTAAATAGGGAAGCTTTGGAAAAAAGATCTGGTCTGAAATTTTCTGTAGTTTATCAAAACCACG
>JACPYZ010000013.1 GCA_016195765.1 Candidatus Curtissbacteria bacterium
CAAGTGTCGCTTTAATAAAATTGGGGATGGCGTGCGTCTCCGGGTCGTGAAGCTCGCCTGGTCCATAAGGGTTAAAATAGCGCAAAATGGTGACATCAAAGTTGAAATTTGCATGGTACGCCTGCAAAAAAGCTTCAATTGACGCCTTGCTAGCACCATAGGGATTATCTGGGTGCAAAGGTTCATTTTCTGTAATTGGAAGATTTTTGGGCATGCCATAAACACAAGCACTGCTGGAAAATATTACCTTATTAACACCTTCTTGCTGCATGCAGTCAAAAAGATTTATTGAACCCAGAACGTTGGTTTTGGCGTAGAGATCTGGTTTTTCGACAGATTCTGGAACCACGATTAAGCCAGCCATGTGAATCACGGCATCAATTCCTTTTAGCGCCTCTTTTGTTTTTGTTGGGTCTTCTATATCGCCCACTATTAATTTTGCGTGAGGATTTACGGCATCTTTGTGACCTTTTGTAAGGTTATCAAGAATTGTTACGTCATTGCCTTCTTTTATAAGAAGGTTCGTGATGTGAGAACCTAAAAACCCTGCGCCGCCTGTTACTAAAACGTTCATAAATTAGTCAAATTTACTTTTTTCGTAAATAGGTAGTGTTATTTTACCAATTTCGCCATTAACCGGTATTGCCAGGGCATAACCAAGCGCATTGGCAACAGCAACACCTACCCTTGTGCCTGTGAATGAACCTGGACCATTGTTTACATTTATTGCGTCTATTTCCGCGATTTTGAATTTATTATTTTTTGCTATTTTTATGATGGCAGGAATTAGTGCTTGTGAGCCTGTTTGTTGGGTAACTGTAAGCTGATATTTCTTGAAGCTGAAATTATCTTTTAATTCGACTTTTACTTTTTCCCTTTCTACTGTTTCTATTTGCAAAGTGAATGACTTTACTTTAACTATTCCCTGCCGAATAACTTTGGGAGTTTTTGATGTTAAATCAATAACCGTTGATTCCACTCCCCCTTTGCACTCGCCCTCTAATACGTAATCGACTTTTGAAACAATTTCCTGATCAAGTTCTTTGGAAGTTTTAACAGAGGGTCTGCCGTGAAGATTTGCAGACGTGCCGATTATGGGTGCACCAGCCATTGTGATTAAGTCTCTAGTTGTTTTGGAGTCTGGTATACGAAAGCCTAGTGATTGTTTCTTGGTTTTTAATTTTAAAACAATGGTAAGCCCCCCCGGCCAATATCTTCCTGCTAACCTTTTGGCAAGAGGCGTGACGATTGCTAGTTGTTCCAGTTGCTTGGCGTCTGCAATTAGAACTGGTAATGGTAAATTTTTGGGCCGAGATTTGATCTGATAAATTTTAGAAATAGACTCTTTTTCGTGGCTTATGGATCCAATTCCATAAACGGTGTCAGTTGGAAATATAACAATTCCCCCTTTTTTTAAAATATCTGCAGCTATTTTAATAGCTGATGATTTTGATCCTTCTTGTTTTTTCATCGATCTTTTTAAAAACGACATCTATGCGTTTTTTTGGCAGCTTGTCTTCTAAACGCTGTGCCCATTCGATAATTGTTATGTCGTTTTTTGTAAAAATTTCGTCTAAACCAAGATCTTTAAAATCTGTGATCTTTTCTCCGCGGTATAAATCGATATGATTGATAGAAAAATCGCGCCCTTTATAAATTTTTAAAAAAACAAAAGTTGGAGACGTTACTCTATTTTTGACCCCAAGTGATTTTGCAAGTCCGGAAACGAAGACAGTTTTGCCTGCTCCAAGATCGCCGAAAAGGGCGACGACGTCGCCTGCTTTAAGGGACTTTGCCAATTGTTGGGCAAGCTTTATAGTTTGTTGTGGAGAAGTTGTTTTAGCTTCCATATTACGTAAGCGCTTGTTAGCATGCCAACAAGATCAAAACCATAAGCATCATATAAAGCGGCAGTTCTGCCTACTACGAATGACTGATGAAATTCATCAAATGATGAATAAATTAAACAAAGTAACAGTGAAAGGACAAATTTGCCGGATGTTGCTCGCCAAATAAGTGCGTAAAGACCAACAAATTCACCTATATGAGCACCTTTTTTAATGATAAAGTCGGCCAGGTAAAGTTGGCTGGCGTGCAACGATGGAATTGACGAGAGATAAAAGAAGGGCACAACCCATAAAAAAACAGGCAGCCACTTACTGACTGTCGATTTAGGATAAATTAGTTTACTTACTGTTTTTTTCAAAATTCTTCTGTTAATCGTATCATAATTGTTATTTTTCCTTCTTCTTTTCAGTCTCCACAGTTTTCCCTTTATTTTCTAGCCTGCGGTAAAAAAAGTAGAAGCCAATGGAGAGCAAAATCAAAAATATTCCTGACCCGGTTAAGATGAAAGCCAGTTTAGTTTTTGAGTTGCCGGTGTCTTCTAAATTTGGTGTTGGTGACGGGGTCGGCTCCGCACTTGGGGAGGATTCTCCCAAGACTGATGGTGTTTGCACTGCCGACACTTTAGGTGAGACTTTTGCTGCTATAACAGGACTGGGTGACGTTGCTGGAGTTGGAGTCGGAGTTGGTGAAGGTGTAGATGTAGCGCCCGGTGTTGGTGTGGCGTCGGGCGTAGGAGTAGGTGTTGGAGTAGGGATTAGGGTTGGTGACGGAGTAGCGATTGGAGATTCTGATGGTGACAGATCCGGGGTTGGCGACTCTTGGGCCATTACAGGAGATGATATAACAGATAAAAATGTCAGGAGCGTCAAAAGAAACTTAATACGCATATGTTACAGATAGTTTTTTGGCTACGTTTTGTCAAGTAATCTAGCTTTTAGTGAGGGATCATATGCAAATATAACGTGTCCAGACTATCATCATGCTTGATTCTTGCATAGAACAGGCTACCGGGATAGGCTCCTCCGCACTGAATTGATCCCCCATATAATTTTCCGTCCTTAACTGCTTTGACATTTTCTCCGGCTGCACTTCCTGCACCTGACTGCATATCAATTCCAAGATGACCAGCAGACCCATAAATAAATGAGTTTTTCTGTGCACCAAAACCTTGGTTTATATAGATTGGCCCGTCGATTGGCCAAGGCAGATTTCCGTGAGGGTTTACAGACCCATACACAGATTGTTCGCTATCAGGATAATTGTACTGATAACTTGTGCTTTGTAAATAATTATTTGGGTCTTGGATGCTGCCATCCTTATGGACTTCGAAATGAAGGTGCGGCCCGCTTGAACAACCAGCGCTTGCTCCCCAGGAAGCAATGCTCCCAATTGAATCGCCTGTATGCACATCACGGATAAAAGATTCCGAACCTCCCCCAAAGGAAATCGCTTGTTCTGCTTGGACTTGCGAAAGAAGCGCCTGGAATTTTGTCTCGTCGTTTTGAGTGGTAACAAGCAAAGCTTGTTTTTGTGCTTTTTCACTATCAAGACTTGCTTTTAAACCTTCTAGTTGCTTTTTGCTTGCGGCAACTTGGGCTTGTTTAGTTTCTCGTTCGTCCTTTTGGTTAGCATAGTTTGATTTAGTTTCCTGAAGATTTGTGAGAATTTTCTTGTCGTTTTCTTGAACCTGTTTTAAGTATTGGGCACGTAGAATGAAATCTGAAAAATCGCTTGAAGTTAAAATTATTTCCAGATCGGAAACAAAGCTTTGTTGATAAGTTGCCACAATTCGTTCCTTGAGCAAACCTTCAAGCTTATCGACAGATTGATTAATGTTGCCAATTCTGGCACTTAGGGCTCCGATTTCTTTTTCTAGTTTATCGACAGTTGCTTGCGCATCCGCAATTTTAAGTTGAGTTACTTGTATTTGGCTGTTAAATTGAGTGATTTGTGAGGAAAGAGTCTTTTTTTGGTTACCCAAATCGTCAATCTTTTTCTGCAACAGATCTATACAGCCAGAATCTTTGCTGCCATTTTCGCAATCATCAAGAGAAACAGAGAATACGGCTTTAGTTGCGAAAACAGAAATTAGTAAAGTAAAAAAGAGTACGATAAAGCTTTTTTTTATCATTTAATCTTTAGGTACCTGTAAAGGGCAAGTGACGCCCCGGCAACTCCAAGCAGTGCAGCTACTAGAGATTGCCCTACCCAAAGATATAGGAAAAACAGTGGAGGGATAGGAAAGATCTCTATTGGACCTAAGAAATCTTGAATACTTTTGGAATAAAAAAGTAGTAGGACATAGATTAAAAAGGTCGAAATTGTCGCACCCACCAAGCCGTACAGCGCCCCTTCTATTAGAAACGGTTTGGCAACGTACCACTTTGTGGCACCTACTAAAGTCATAATAGAAATTTCATCGCGCCTTAAGGCGATTCTCATGCCAACCACCATTATTATAATAAGGAAGGATATCGACATGAGCGTAGAGACAAAAACGATTCCACCCATACGTATCGTCTTGGTCCATTTAACTAATTGTTCGACTAGGTTTTCTGGTGTTATAACGCGCTCTACTTCTGGGTAGCTTTTAACGGTGCTTGCAATTTGCCCAATATCAGTTGCTTTGATAACAGAAATATCTATTGAAGCTGGCAGAATATCAGCTGAAACTGATTGCAAAAGAAGTGGTTCGTCTTTATAACGTTCACGATAAATTGCCAGCGCTTCTTCTTTGCTGGCATATTTAATTTCTTTTGAAAGACCGGTGCTTTTTACTTTATCTATGATTTCGTTAATTTTAGTATCTGTCGTATTGTCTTTGAAAAAGGCGATTACTTGTGGCCTTTGTTCAATATAATTCAAAACAATTTGACCACCGATTATGAGAACTACAAAAATTGAGGCGACAAAAAAAGTAAGCGACATCGCAAGACCAGCTGCAATTGCTTGATAGGGACTCCTTCTTAAAATTTTAAAAGTTTTATTAAGCTGCTTCATATTTGCCTTCTTTTTCATCACTATGGATCTTGCCATTTTTGAGAGACAAGACCCGTTTTTTATATTTATTTACAATTTGTGCGTTATGCGTTGCCATAATGATTGTAGTTTTATCTTCTTTATTAATTTTTTCAAGCAGATCTACTACGGCTTCTGCAGTTTGCGGATCAAGATCGGCTGTTGGTTCATCTGCCAGCAGAATTTTTGGCTTACCAACAATTGCCCTGGCAATTGCTGTTCTTTGTACTTCACCACCCGAAAGTTGAACTGGAAAATGAGCCGCTTTTTCTAAAAGACCAACTTTGTCCAAAACCTCTGAGACTTCTTTTTCTATATGGCTTTCGGATTTACCAATAACTTCCAAGGGCACAGATTTATCGGAGAAAGTCCGAACCGATCTTCTGGTCTTGAGCGAATCATAAAAATTTTTTGAATGTTCTATCATTTCGGCAGGCGAGTATTTCTTAAAATCTTTAAGAGG
>JACPYZ010000021.1 GCA_016195765.1 Candidatus Curtissbacteria bacterium
AAAGGTTAATCAGGCATCTAGCACCCAAATCAATAACGAAGTGCAAAAGCAGTGCCAAAATTATTCTCCTTGCAAAGAGCTTTGTGCAAAAGATCCAGAGAAATGTAAGCAGCTTTTACAAAACTATCAAAAAGAGGGAACAAAGTCCGCACAACCTAACATCAAGCCACAAAATTACCAACCGTCGGGTTACCCCAAGCCTTATTTCAATCCACAAAACGGATTACCGCATCCGAGCAGTGGAGCTTATCCTCCACAGGGCGTTCCTGCGAGTACGCCTAATTCTGCCACTTACAATGGTAGTACTAGTGGGTTTTATTCTCCTGTGCCTCAACCATCAGCGGTGCCTCAAGTACGAGGGGTAAAAATTGTCACAAGCTTTTTTGACAGATTATTTTCGCTCGTGTTCGGTAATTAGATTATTAATTTTAACTACACAAAGAAGGAGGTGATTTAATATGGACAACTTAGCAAAAACTATGGAAGGATGGTTTAAGCAATTACCTTCTCTTCCTGCAAGCGCCGTTGATGTTTTGGTTAATATTGCACCTTGGATTGCTCTTGTTTTTGGTATTCTGGGTGTACTTTCCGGTTTAGCTGGATTTGGTCTTTTGACTGCATTTTCTCCTCTTGCCATGATGGGCGGGGTGAATGGCTATGGTCTTGGATTTATCGCAGCAATTGGTCTTATTGTTTCTAGTGTTTTGGAGCTTGCCGCTTTCCCTGGTTTAAAAGCCAGAAAGATGAGCGGTTGGAATCTACTTTTTTGGAGTGAAATCGTTTCAGTTGTGGCGTCTGTCGTTGGTCTTGTGACTGGCGGTGCAGGAATCGTTGGTTCTGTAATTGGGGCGTTAATTGGTCTTTATCTTTTATTCCAAATTAAACCCAAGTATAAATAGGTTCTCTTAAAAGTAGTTATGCACGGAAATTTGTGACCTCTCAGGTGAGTTATCTTTTTGCGTGCTAAAATGATTTTTTAATGAAAAAAGGCAAATCTTTTCTGCTATTTTTTGTGTTGGCCTTGATGCTTGCGGGCTTGTTTTTTGCCAAATGGTTGCCACTGCAAAAAGCGGCGGGAAGCGTTACTGATAAAGTAACGACTGCTCTGCATCCGCTTTCTATTGAAAAATTAAGACAAGGAAATTATCCAGGAAGCGATTTGGTTATTGAGCAGACTCTTGAACCTGGTACTAATTACAACCGCTACATTGCCTCGTACAAATCCGAAGGTTTAAAAATTTATTGTCTTTTGACCGTACCAACAACAGCAGCACCTACTGGTGGCTACCCTGCGATTATTTTTAATCATGGTTATATACCGCCGCAACAGAACAGAACTACAGAACGTTATGTTGCCTATGTAGATAATTTTGCCAGGAATGGCTATGTAGTTTTCAAATCAGATTATAGGGGTCATGGCGATTCAGAAGGCGATGCCACAGGTGCTTATGGAAGCACCGGATACACTATTGATGTCTTAAACGCGCTTGCCGCGATCAAAAAATATCCAGTTGTGAATTCTGACAAAATCGGTATGTGGGGTCATTCACTTGGTGGCTACCTTACGCTGAGAGCGATGGTAGTCAGCCGCGATATTCGTGTGGGGGTTATTTGGGGAGGTGTTGTCGGTTCCTACGAAGACCTGCTTTATAACTGGCGCCGGTCAACGCCTGCTCCCAGTGGAACGTTTCGTAGTTCACTTTCGTGGCGAAAAAGCTTGCTAGATACTTATGGAGACCCTGCCAAAAACCCAACTTTTTGGAATTCGATATCGGCTACCTCTTATCTTGCCGATATTTCTGGTCCTTTGCAGCTTCATCATGCGACAACAGACACTGAAGTGCCTGTTGAATTTTCTAGAAAACTAGCCAGTTTGCTAAAGACTGCTGGTAAAACGGTAGAACTTTATGAATACGAAGGGGACGATCATAATATTTCCGCAAACTTTGCAACTGCAATGCAGCGGTCGGTTGCCTTTTTCGACAAATATCTAAAATAAGCTTTGGCATTACTATTTTCATACACGAATCTTAAATTGAATACATGTGCTTGCAGTTTACTTGTATCATGAAAACTCTAAGAGGCCACGATCACGCGCACTGGACTTGTTCGCTTTGTGGCTTTGAAGCAAGCAACGAAGAGGAGAAGAAAGTTCACATGATGACGTTTTGGGAGGTTTAAATGCCAAAATATGGCGCAAAGGCGCAAAAGTCTGTTGAAGGTGCAATGCATAAGTATAAGCGCGGTAAGTTGAAAAGTGGCAAAAGTGGAGCAAAGGTTAAGAGTAGAGAACAGGCTGTTGCTATCGGTCTTTCGGAGGCAAGGAAAAAAGGCGCAAAAGTTCCGCGTAAGAAATCAAATAGTTAAATTTCTATTTTAGAAAAAAGATAACTTCCTATTGCGAGAGTTAATGCTGTTAAGATAACTAAAATCACTACATCTGTTATCAGGCCAAAAGAAGAAGTGTTCACAAGTAAGGCGCGCAACCCGTCGACACCATAAGAAAGAGGGTCAACTCGTGCAATGATTTTTAAAAAATTTGGAGCATTGGAAAGAGGGAAAAGAGCTCCAGATAAAAAGAATAGGGGCATGACAAGGAAATTCATAATGAGTTGAAACCCTTGGAAGTCTTCAAGAAGGGAAGCAATAGCTGTTCCTAAAGCTGTAAAGAGTAATGCAATTAAAAACATGAACAGTATCGCAATGGGAATTGTTGCGATATTCGGTCTAAATCCAACCAGAATTGCTAAAATCGCGACAATTATTCCCTGAATTGTGGCAATTGTCGCGCCGCCCAGAGTGCGCCCCAGAATAATTTCAAAGCGAGAAACAGGAGCGACTAGTGTTTCTTTTAAAAAGCCGAATTGTCTGTCCCAGATCAGTTCTATGCCGGAAAAAATTGCGGTAAAAAGTATTCCTTGGGCAATAACACCTGGTGCTAGGAAATTGATGTAATTGCCGCCTCCTGCTTTTTGAAAGATTGGTCCAAATCCAAAGCCGAGGGCAACCAAAAATAAAAGGGGTTGTCCGAGGGAGCCTACCATTCTTGATTTAGAGCGTACGTACCTTTTTAGTTGTCTGAGCCAAAGAATGTAAATTGCGTTCATTTTGTGCGTCCTGAAAACATTTGTTTGCGCATTCTAAGGTGGTCAATACCCGATGCTTCTTCTTCTCTAATTTGGTGACCTGTCAACTTTAAAAATGCGTCTTCCAGGGTCTTGGTTTTTGTTTGATTTTTAAGAGTTGTCGGTGTTCCTTCTGTTATTATTTTTCCATGATCAATGATTGCGATGTTTTGCGCAATCCGTTCTGCTTCTTCCATGTAATGAGTTGTAAAAAAAACAGTGATGGCTTCTTTTTTATTTAGATTTTGCACGTATTGCCACATTTGATTACGTGTTTGAGGGTCAAGACCCAGTGTGGGTTCGTCTAAAAAGAAGATAGAGGGATGATGCAAAAGGCCCCGAGCGATTTCGAGTCTTCTACGCATGCCTCCAGAGAAGGTTTTGACAATATGATCACGCCTGTCCCACAGTTCGACAATTTTCAAAAGTTCCTCGATGCGTTTGCGACGAACTTCTTTGGGAACCTTATATAAAACACCATGAAATTCTAGATTTTCAAACGCAGTCAGCTCTTCGTCCAGGCTTGGGTCCTGAAACACAATACCAAACGATTTGCGGACGGCGTCTTGCTCGGAAATTGGGCTTTTGCCATTGACTTTAATTTCCCCGGAAGTTGGGTGAAGAAGGGTAGTCAAAATTTTAATTGTTGTAGATTTGCCGGCGCCGTTTGGTCCCAGGAAGGCGAAAATTTCACCTTTTTTAACATTGAAGGAGATATTATCAACTGCCGTGAAATCACCAAATTTTTTGACTAGATCTTTAACTTCGATGGCCAGGTTGTTCATACGATGCATTATATACTAGAAAACTGAGGATTAAGCTGCAATTCTTTTATAAAGCTTACACAAGATAGATTGTTCTCACATACTTTATTTATATGATGTTTTGTATGACCAGTTGGGAGTGTGCCGCTTGCGGTTACAAAACAATCAGCGAAAAAGATTGGGAGAAACATATGGCCGGTATGGCTGGGGATCGTGCGCACGAGCAGTTAACCAAAGAGTTGGTTGAAAGTAAATTTGATGGTATAGATTTGATAGAAAATACAACAGTAAAATCCAAAGGACTACTCAATAAAATTCGCTGACATATTTGCGCTTAAAAAGCTTGAAAGACGTTTTGTTCCAAGTATTTTAGAAGGGCCTGGCCAGTGCGCCCACCGGCCCTTAACCTTGGAAGTATGTACAAGTTTTGTTGAGTCACGTTGATTCCGGGTACTGTCGTGACGGCGGTCTTGAAGCCGGCATCTCGAACTACTTGGATAGAAACCACATCAAAAGATCCATTGGGGTAAGCAAAAGCGGTAATTGGCACACCCAATATTTTTTCGAGTTCTGTTTTGCTTTCTAAAACTTCAAATTCGACTCTTTTTAAGTTTAGGATACCAAGAGAGGAGTGATCGACAGTATGAGCTCCAATTTCGACTAGCCCACTTGCCGCGATTTCTCGGAGTTGACCTCGAGTTAAGTTATTGGGTTTATCTAAAAAGCCAGTGACAATGTAAGCAACGACGCGGACATTATGTTTTTGGATAATTGGCAGTACGTCTGTGTAAAAATCACGATAACCGTCATCAAACGTGAGCATGATTGGTTTTGTGGGGACTTGCATCTGACCTTCCATAATCTGCGACAAATCAGATGGGGTTATAAATGTGTAGCCAGCTGCCTGGAGGGTTGTTACTTGGGCATCAAATAAGCTGGGAACAATATCAAGCGATTGTCGAATAGTGTCACCTTTATCCTTAACATACTCTACGTAATGATAAAGCAGCATTGGGACTCGCAAAGATTGGGGACCTTTCAATTTTGGGGAAACGGTCGATTCTTTAAGATAATCTTCTACTTCTTGGGAAACTATTAGGTTACTTTTGGAGGTTATTATTTTAGTGCGCCTGTAGTTGGAGAGTACCAAAGTCAAAGACCCTAGAATAACTAGTAAAAATATAATGGAAAAGAGCAAGTACTTTGGTGTCGATTTTGCCCTGCTTTGTTTTTTTTTCACAACTTAATAGTAGCAGTTCGTGCATTCTGTTGGGAATACAGTTTGCTATAATTTTAACCAGTGGGTCGTGTTGTACATTTTGAAATCCTAGCCAGTGACATGGAGCGAGCTGTCGCGTTTTACAAAAAGGTTTTTGCTTGGAAAATCGATAGGTGGGGTGATGAACAATACGCTCTTGTCACAACAGGCGACGAAAAGAAACCGGGAATAAATGGTGGAATAATGCCCAGGATGAGTTACTTTGAAAACCAAGGCGAAGGTTTTCGTTCTTATATTTGCACGGTCGAAGTAGATGATATTGACGAAATTATTTCCAAAGTAAAAGCAGCGGGAGGGGAGCAAGT
>JACPYZ010000022.1 GCA_016195765.1 Candidatus Curtissbacteria bacterium
GGCACGACATCGGCACCCAATACCGGTCTGCCATCTTCTACCACAACGAAGACCAGCATCGCGTTGCCGAAGAGTACAAAAAGCAACTCGACAAGTCGGGCACGTTCAAATCCCCAATCGTTACGGAAATTACGCCGATCAAAAGCGCGAGCACAAAATTTTGTATTGTGGTTCCCCCAAAAAGTAGTAAGGCAAGTAGCACTAGAATTACAGTTATTGATGTATTTAGAGACCTGGCCATTGTCTGAAGAAGCGAATGGTTTACAACTTGTTCGAAGGAGTAATCATCGTACTTACGAAGATTTTCCCTAATTCTATCAAACACGACAATTGTGTCATGAACAGAAAATCCAAGTACGGTGAGAAGGGCCGTAATGAACAATGAATCAACTTCTACGTTTGCAAAGTGACCCAGGATGGCAAAGATTCCAACAACAACGATAATATCGTGAATAAGCGCTGCGATTGTGCAAACTGCAAAAGCAATTGGAGAAGCTGGTTTGCGTACTTTGCGAAAAGCCCACGTGATATAACTGACAATTCCGGCAATCGTTACGACAATTAAATAAAAGGCCTTTTGTGTTAATTCTTTGGACACTGTTGGGCCGACAGTTTCTAGCCTTATGTCTTGTGTCGGGCCGTATGTGTTTTTTACTTTCTCCTTAAGTTCGTTCAATTTACTTTCGTCCGTTGCCTTAATACGGACCAAAACACTCTGGTTTGTTGTTGAAGCTGCCGATCCTACTTCTGTGCCGTTTTTAGTTAAGAAGGTCGAGAGTTCTTGGGGAGAAACTGTTTTTTCGAATTTGATCTCCCAGAGTGTACCCCCAGAAAAGTCTATGCCTAACTTTAAGTTCCAGGCAAAAAGCGCGTAAATTCCAGGAATTATGACGAGTAGTGATAGGGCAAAAAACCAATTTCTTTTCTTTATAACATTCATCCTATCCTCCTGACCCAAAAAATTCTAAGGAGAGTTCTGGTGACTGTGATTGCAGAGAACATGGAAATTATGATACCGATTGCAAGCGTTAAGGCAAACCCACGAATAGATCCCGTGCCAAAATTAAATAAAATTGCAGTCGTTATAAGAGAAGAAACGTTTGAATCACGAATCGAGGACCAGGCCCGTGCAAAGCCGGAATGAAGCGCATCGTGTTTGGGTTTTCCCCACCTAATTTCTTCTTTAATTCTTTCAAAAATTAGGATGTTCGCGTCCACCGCCATACCGATTGATAAAATGAATCCGGCAATGCCTGCAAGAGTAAGTGTGACAGGAATTAATTTAAAAACGGCGAAAGCAATTAGTGTGTAAATAAGCAGTGCAACGACTGCAAAAATTCCCAGTAATCTATAGTAGGCAATCATAAAGATGGCAACCGAGCTAACGCCGATTGCAGCTGCTATGAGACTCTTCCTAATTGAATCCTGGCCAAGAGTGGGCCCTACTCTGTTTTGACTTTCGATTTTTAGCGGGACTGGTAAGGCACCAGCGTTTAATTGGATTGTGAGGAGTCGTGCACTTTGAGAGTTAAAGTTTCCGCTTATTTGAGCATTTCCATCGGAAATCACAGCTTGAACAGTTGGTGCTGAAACGATTTCATCATCGAGTGCAATTGCCAGGGGCTTGCCAACTTCTGCTCTGGTTATTTCTTCGAACTTTTTCTTTCCCTGATCACTAAACTCAAGCGAAATGACATAGCCAGGGTTTTGAGAATCTCGGCTTGGTTGCGCACTTGCTCTTTTTAGGTCTTTGCCAGTTAAACCGGTACCTTCATAGTAGTCTGGTTTTGCGGCGAAGGTTGCTTCTGGCGGGGCATCTTTTTTGAGCCTTTTGAATTCTAAGTGTGCGGATTTTTTAACGGTAGAAACAGCCTGGTCAATATCAGTAATACCAGCGAGTTCCACAATTAGCCTATATTGATTGCCCTGTTTACTAGATTGAATTACCGGCTCTGATACACCCAAGGCGTTAATTCTATTTTCGATAACGCTTTTTGCCGATTCCAAAGCATCGTCACGATCTTTTGGATCAAGACCGGCCATATCTGCTGACATCGTTAATTGCACTCCCCCCGCCAAATCCAAACCCAACTTAGGCTCCAGATCTCTTTTGAAGATTTTTGTGTTTATTTGAGGATGAGAATTATATACAGTGCCATGCTGTCCAGCAAGCGGACCTAATCAGTACTGATGTAATTGGGAAATTAGAGTTTAACCATTTCCTCTTCATCACCGATTAACATGACGCGAGGCTTTGCGAGAATGCTAATAACAAAAGGGTCCCGGCGATTTTTTCGAAAATTAAATTCCTCTTCAGTCATTGGTGTGAAGTTGATTTCGCGATCGCGCCTGGCTTCCTCATCTCTAACTAAGCTTCCAAGCTCCGGCAAGACAATGGTGCCCACAATAAAAAGGTCCACATCATTTTGATTGAAAGGTTTCCCCCGGACAAAAGACCCGGAAAGCATCGCGTATCTAACTTTTCCAAGTTTGGCTTTATTTTTAATTAAAGCACCGCCTAATCCTACAGTTTTATTGATGATTGAAAGCAACTCTGGATAGAAAATAAAATCTTTTTTGACACTGTAAAAACGGCGATTTGCTCGCCACTCGCTTGCAAGTAATCCTATTTTTTCCAACCTTGCTAGTTCGCGTCTTACTGCGTTTATTTCTTCTGAGACTCGACGCACAATATCACGTACGTGGAAATTTGCTTCGGGAGTGCTTAAAAAAAGTTCTAGTATTTTTACCCGAACTTTACTGATTAATAATTCGTTTAACATTTTAACAGGCAGGCTTTCAGGTAACTTAAAGGAGGCAGTTTAGTACGTAACGTTATTGCCAACTGGAATGGTTTGCACCCAGATTTGGCCGCGATCAAATACTACTTCTTTCCCTTGTGCATCTAAATACTTCGTTCTTGCAGTTCGACTTGCTTTATTCCAGGTACCCTTTACAGCTTTTCCATCTATGAAGAATAACGCCTGGCCAGTGCCGATTGTTCCGTAAAGCAAGTGGCCATCTGGGTACCCATCATTTGCCTGTCTTTCTGTTTCAAATTGTACAACAACATTTTTTGGTGCCATTGTTTCTTTGGTAATTGGGTCAATTTGTTCTGTTGTGCCAATGAAACGTTTATAAACATTTGCGGTTTTATCATATTGCCAGGTAACGGTGTAATCTGGAGCTTGCGCCCAAAATGGAACCACAACTGGTTTTTGATCCCCTCTTTGATCTACAGGCGCTTCATCTTTAAATTTCCATTGAACGAACGTGGCGTCCCAAGCTTTACCATTTTTATCTGTTGCCCCCCAACCATCACCTCTTGCTGCTGCTGCTTCCCAAAGTTTTTTGGTGGTTGAATGAACATTATGCGGAGCTAGCTTGTCTGTCCCTCTCCAATAAGTTGGGAAGCCAAGACCGAATTGGTCCATGTCTAAGATGCCATAATCACGAATTTGCCCCAAGGCGTCTGCTGGGCCTGCCGTGTTGGCACCGCCAACATGGGAGTAGAGAGCGCTGTATTCAGATACCCAATCTACAAAGTAAGTTCTGGCACTTCTTATTGGAGCAAGATCGCCAACATCTTGGCAGTAATATATATTTAAGGTTCTGGTAATGCCGCCTTCTGCTACCGCTTCGTACGTGACATCTGAGCGCGTGAGACCGATGATTGGTCTGGCATCGGTATGATTTTCAATCATGACGCCAAGGGGGCGCCTCTTTTTCCATAAATCCTCACGATTTTTGGTATACATTGCACCGTTTATGGGACAAGGCTTGTCTTTGACTCCTTCTTCGGCGCCAGAGGTGACATCAGTGAGGCTGCCAAAAGGTGTTGTAATATTAAGCGGGCCTTTTACAAAGTTACTGAAAACTAGATAAGAAACGCCTGCTGAGGCTGCATATAATATGAAGGCTCCTAAAACCACAATTAGCAACTTTTTTTTATTCATACTAAAGTTCATGTTCATTTTTGTTTAATCGCCTTTTCGACTACTTCTTTTTCTTCTTTTGACAATTCGTGCTGCTGGGCACGACCACCTATTACTTGCTTTGCGTACACGCGGGTACCATTCCTCGAATGAAGCGAGGAAATAACGATACCGTTGTTTTGTCCATTTAATAGCGCAATTATAAAGCTTTGATCCCCACCCGTGTCTTCAAATGGATTGAAGCGAACAAGAGCGCTTTTTTGAAAAGACAATTTTGCTTTTGATCCTACCTGCTCTATCTCTTGAGCAAGCCTAGCTATATTTTTTGTTGTTAAATCCTGTTTTTTTAGAATACTTTCTAAAATCTGCACAAGGTTTAAATTCTTTTGGCCCGACTTAATTTTTTGCCAATTACTTTTGACCCTGAACAGCAGAATTGTTACAACAGTTAGCCAAAGACATAAGAATATTAAGCCCAAGTCGGTAAATGAGAAATTTTCCATCCATTTTCTGGATACACTAAGTACCCACTCTATTTACCACGGGTAATTATTCTCTGTCAATGACTACCTATTTATCTATGTTAATATATCTGTTGTAAAAAATTAATATGCCA
>JACPYZ010000023.1 GCA_016195765.1 Candidatus Curtissbacteria bacterium
CAGATCAGGAAAGCCAACTTGGTGGTCAATTTAGACAATTTGGTGAGCGGCCTGTTTTTAACATAAATAGCAGAAGTCACAGAAGATTTAATCTTAGTACTCTCGGCTTGCCTGGTGGTAATGGTGATTTGAATACTTTTGGTAGTTTTGCGCCGTTACATTTACCTTACTTTGTGAAGGGCACATACCCCACAAATCTAGATCTCGGAGAAGCGAGTGCTGTAAATCATTTCGTTAGTGGCCCCGACACTCTTTTGAATGCTAAGTATTTCGATGGGCGGCTTTTGCCAAACGGGAAAGTGCGTGCCGTTTTCCAAAAACAAGAAACACGAAGAACCATATCTGTAGATGCGAGGATGGCTTTTTTTGCGGTTGGATTGGGATCTGAAGTAAGTGAAGGGGGTTTTGGTATGACATCTTCTGCTCTCTTGAGGCATTTCGGGTCAAAAGAAGAAAAGTATCCTATGCAAAAGTTCGTGGGTGCTGATGTGGTTCTGATCGGTGATGGAGATAGTGCTGCTGTAGTTGCCGAAGTATTTTGTAGAAGAGCGCCGAATGAGGCATATGGCTACTCTGTTCCTCAGTTTGGCAACGCTCGTCGACTAATTTGGGTAGGGGTTAATGCAGAAACTTGTAGCGAGCTTAAAGCCAATGTTAGAGATCGTTACAATGGTGGGATTGCCGACTATTTTCCTGGCGAAGCGGGAGAGAAGATGCACCAATATTTATATTGTCACCTTCAACTCCGCTGCCTATTGATGCAACAATCGCAAAAAAGGTCGCCCAAAATGTGGCTAATCTTCCTCAAAACAGCGCATCCATTAATATCAATGGATTGAGGGCAGAAGGTCTAGCGAGGTACGTTGCGGTGAGGTATTAAAGTTTAGCGACTTGTAAAAAGTCTAGTTCAACTGGTGTTTCGCGTCCGAATATAGAAACCATAACTTCCAGCTTGCCTTTTTCTTCGTCGATTTTAGAAACACTTCCCAGGAATTCAGAAAATGGTCCGTCGGTGATTTTAACGGCTTCGCCCAAGGAAAACGCGGTTTTGAACTTTGGCGCTTCCATGGTCATGTACTTTTGAATGGTGTTGACCTCTTCGTCTGGCAGTGGTGTAGGGCGGTTGCCCATGCCAACAAAGCTTGTAATTCCCGGTGTGGTTCTAACAACGAGCCAAGTGTTGTCATCCAGCACCATTTTAATAAGTAGGTATCCGGGGAAAATCTTCTCTTTAATTTTATTTTTCTTACCTTCTTTAATTTCTATTTTGTCTTGGGTTGGAACCATAATGTCCAAAACTTTATCTTCCAGTTTTTGAGAAGTAACACGTTGTTTTAGGGTTGCTGCTACTTTTGCTTCGTGTCCAGAATAGGTATGCACAACATACCATCGTGGTCTGTGGCCAGGCGCCAGATCAGCGGCTGTCATTGGGCGGGTGTTTACCATTTCGGTTCTCACTTCTTCCGGAGCTGCTTCGGCTTCGTCAACACTCACAGATGTTTCAGCAGGTGTTGACTCATCTGTTTGGGTAGGGACTGACGTTTCATCTGAAGCTTTTTCTTCTTCTACTACGGCAGGCGTTGGCGGTGCCAGTTCTGGCTCTTCCGCCGGTTTTGGTAATTCGGGTTGTTCTTCTATTGTTGTTCGTGGGGCGTTGTCAGTTGCGGCTTCTTCTACTGCTGCTTCTTGCGGAGCGTCTTCGGTCTTTGCCTCTTCTTCAGGTTTTTGCGCAACAGGAGCCGAGACTTCTTCTTTAGCAGTCTCTTCTGTACCTTGTACTTCGGATTAAATGCCACAAAAAAATCTCCCTCGCTTGTCAAGGATTCGCGTATAGTAGCATAAATTTAAGAGAAGTGACAAGAGATTAGTGTTGGGGTAGAATGTTGTTTGTTCCCAAGTTATTGGGATGTTTTTTAGGTAAGAGACAAATGCAAAAAGTTAAAAAAGTCGTAATCCCCGCAGCTGGTTTTGGTACTAGGTTTTTGCCAGAAACCAAGGCAATGCCTAAGGAGATGCTGCCGATTGTCGACAAGCCTATCATTCAATACGTTGTAGAACAGGCAGTCGAGGCGGGGATTGAACAGGTGATTATTGTTACCGGTTGGCACAAAAGGGCAATAGAAGATCATTTCGACAAGCACTTCGAACTAGAATCCCGTTTAAAAAAAGATAACAAGAACGATTTACTTAACGAAGTAAAGCGAATTTCCGACCTTGCAGATTTTGTTTATGTTAGGCAAAAAGAGGCGCGTGGTAATGGCCATGCTGTTTTGTGTGCCAAAGAAGTTGTTGGCGATGAGCCATTTCTGGTTATGTGGGGCGACGAGTTTTTTGAAGCTACGCCTCCTGCGCCAACTCAACTTGTACAGGCTTTTGAAAAATATGGCAAACCTGTAATTGCCGGTGTACGTATTCCAAAAGACCAAGTCAGCAATTATGGGATTGCAGACGTTACGCCGGTTGAAGGCAACGTTTTCAAAATCAATAAAATTGTCGAAAAGCCAGACCCTGCCGCTGCACCTTCAGATCTAGCTACTCATGGCAGCTACCTTTTCACCCCAGAAGTTTTCGACATTTTGGAAAATCTGCCACCTAGTGCCAACGGCGAAATTTGGCTGGCAGATGCTATTTCCAAAATAGTCGAAAAACAAGAAGTTTATGCAGTCGAACTTAAGGACGCTAAGTATTACGATTGTGGTAACAAACTTGCTTACCTTAAGACGGTTGTAGATCACGCTCTTGCGCGCGAAGACATTAGCGCAGATTTCAAAGAGTACCTCAAAGGTTTAGAGCTCTAGTTCACAGTTGACAGTTCACGATCGAGAGTCGAAAATAACCAGCGATGGCTAAGCATCTGGCGATATACACCCAAGGCGCAATTAAAGAAATCTTTTCAGGAAAGTTAAAAATCGACGGCAGGTTTTCCAAAATCAAAATCCCGCCATTTCTTATGGTTGCGGCAGACGATATTGTTTTGATGAAACTTTCCGGTGAAAAAATTGTCGGGCAATTTGTTGTTGACCGGGTAATGTATTTTGATCATCCCAGGGTAGAAGAACTGGATTTTATTACCAAAAAATATAAGGGTGAAATGCAGCTTGCTTCAAACTTTTGGCTAACTCACGAAAAGGTTAATTTTATTTCTTTAATATTTATTCGCGAAGTTTCTAAATTTCTGGTTGCTCCGGAGGTTCCAAAAAAGGATCTCCGTCCGTGGGTTGTGTTGGAATAATAAGGCTCATTTTAATAACTGCCAACTTTTATCAATCTGTATATTCATTATTTTTTTGTTTTTATTAATGGTTTCTTATTTGGAACTTTCTGCTTTTAGTTTGTTAAATGCTTTTTTGTTTAGATTGTTTTTGGAAATTATTTAACTAAGTTTTTAATTTTGTTGGTTTTTTGTTATGTCGTTTTTTTTAGTTTTTTGGTTGATGGTTTATATCCTTTCATGTGTTGTTTTATGTCAATTTTACATCCCCTTATATTTATATAAGTATAAAGAGTCTGTGTTTTTTCTTATTTTAGCTTCAATTTGATACTTATTTTGTCCCCACACGTGGGGACATTTTTGAGTCTTAGTCTAGGTGACATATAAGGCATACCTGTCTTAGTTTTCCAACCGGACTTTGCTCATTTTTACGCCAAAGCGGCGGAGCTTGTTGTAATCTTTACGGCTGCTAACAATGATCCTATCGGCTTGGGCGACGAGAAGCTTTTCCCAAAGGTCGGCAATCGGGGGGTTTTCAAACTTTTGAATCCAGACAAATTTGCGGCCAAGTAATTTGTGCGCCAAAACGGCCGCCACTGTTCCTTAATTTGGAGAAGGTTAGGTCGTGGTTCTTTAACTTGGTTGTTGATCTTTACATTGGACATTTATAGCTCTTCATATTTTTATTGGCAGGGAAATTTTCCACTTTGAATTTAAGCTTTAAGTAAGTTAATAGCAAGAGAGACGAAAGAGATCAAAAGAGTACACGGTTCCCTGTGAACTGTTAACTGTAAACTGTCCACTCCTTCTGCTACACTAAAATTAGTTCTCGAGTTTCAGTTTCGGACCCTTTAAGGTGGTGATCTCTTGTGACAACGAATCAAGACTATCAATCTCTACTTTCAGACCTTGTGAAAAAGCAAATGGTGATGCTTGGTCCCGGAGTGGCAATTTCCAAAGCAAGACAAGTGGGGGCGCTTACAGTAACCGAAGCCGGCGATGTAACGGCAATTTCTGGTGATGCGCAAGCGGCTTTAAAAGAGCTTGCTAATCAATACATGTCGCTTTCTGGCGATATTGCCCAAACGACTCTTACATCACTTTTAGAAAAGTATCCGGAAATCAAAGCCCAAAACGGATAATGGATCAAACAAGTCTTCTGACATCTTTTGTAATTGCAGAACTGATCGTCTCTTCTGTTGCTATCGTGCTTTTGCGATTGCGCTATAAC
>JACPYZ010000024.1 GCA_016195765.1 Candidatus Curtissbacteria bacterium
AATGCGCAGCTGCTTTTTGAGAGCCTCGACAATTGGAAAAAAACTGGTGTTCGAAAGTTGTTCCGGATCAAAGTATTCTTTGGGCAATGTAACATTACCAACTTTGACGTCGTGCTTTTTCATAAACAAATTTAGGATTTTCTTTTCGTTACGAAAGGCACGAGGTCCAAAGAACATATCTAGATCTGCCGAGTTTTTGGGCATTAGTTTGTAAAGCTCTAAAAATTCGTTATAAAGTTTATTGCCTTCTTGTTCTGATTCATACATATAGCCTGGATAACTTTGTTTAAACAACTTGTCGTTCCTCTTCATTACCACAATGTCTGCTTTGTTTTCTAAAAGTGGTTTGGCAATTATGTTTGCTGAATCGATTAGCGCAACTTTTTCTGGTTCTGTGCCAATTATTACTTTGACGCCTGGAATTTTGGTGGCAATTTTGTAGGCATGGCGTTTGGCAGGGGAACGTTTTGGTTCTAGCCTTTGGCTAACTATTAACCCTTTTATTTTTTTAAGTTCGTTTCTGAAAGTTTTGGTTGCTTTGGCATCGCTACAAACAACAACATAGCTGAGCTTTGTGGCTTTTTTGCAAAATTCCAAGGCGAGATCACCACGAATTTTGTCTGTGTGTTTTATGCTTTGGAGTTTGCCTCTATACCATTTGGGGTAGTAAGTCGTGACTGCAAAGGCAATTTGGGAGTTTTGCATGTTTAAATTTTAGCACGCAAGTTTATAACTAATCGTTGGGATATATTTGCTCACACGGCGTACTTGATACCTGTACCTAATACTTGATACTGTTTACGTATGAAGCTTATTGGCAATCTTGATGTTGCGGGTAAACGAGTTTTGTTGCGTGCTGATTTAGATATTGATGTTGAACAGCTAGCAAAAGGGGGCCAGACGGAGTATCCAACGAGACTTAAGAATATAAAACCTAGCGTCGATTTTCTTTTAAGCCATGGTGCTTCTGCTGTTGTGATTCTTGGACATATATACAGGCCAAAAGGGCCCGATCCTAAACTTTCTACAAAACAGTTAGTTGGGCCTATTTCTGAGATTCTGGGACAAACGGCAGTATTTGTCCCTGATTTTGAGGTTGCAAAAGGGCAACAAAATGAAAAGGTGCAGCTTTTTGAAAATCTGCGTTTTTGGCCTGGTGAAACAGAAAATAGCGAAGAGTTTGCAAGACAGCTGGCAAGCTTGGGGGATGTTTATATCAACGATGCGTTTGCTAATTGTCACCGCGCCCATGCTTCTATGGTTGCTTTGGCGCATTTACTACCAAGTGCGGCTGGGTTGAATTTGGAAAAGGAAGTAAACGAAATGCGCAAGGTGCTTGGGAATCCCCAAAGACCTTTTATTGCTGTGATTGGTGGAGCGAAATTGGAAACGAAGTTGCCAGTGATTGCTAATCTTGCCAGAACTGCAGATAAGGTTCTTGTTGGGGGTTTGATGTCTGTGCAATATGATCCTAGTGCAATTGACGAACAGTATCGGGAACGTGTTATTGCGGCAGTTTTGACGCGTGACACAGAAGATATTGACGAAAGTTCGATTGCTAAATTTGAGAGTGTTTTGGAGGGCGCCAAAATGGTTGTCTGGAATGGGCCAGTGAGCCATTTTGAAGGAGGCTTTGTGACTGGGACCAAAGCAATTGCTGAGGCTATAATTGCCAGTGGTGCAGAAAGCATTATTGGTGGAGGACAAACCGAAGAGTTTTTGGCCGAGTACAATTTACTCCAGAAATTTTCCTTTATTTCTTCTGGAGGCGGAGCAATGCTTGAGTTTTTGGCTGGCCGCACTTTGCCAGGAATAGAAGCTTTAGCTTAATTTTTCAACTGCTGCTTTAGCAATTTCTACGTCTTGGTTTACATCTTGTGAACCGCCAACACCGACTGCTCCTGCAATTTTGCCACCATTCATAACAGGTATTCCACCCGCAATAACGGTCAGTTTTCCGCCCATGGCGCTATCTACGCCGTAGTAAGGTTTACCTTCGGCAGCATAACCTGCCATGTCACCACTTGGCATGCCAACTGTTGCTGAAGTGTAAGCTTTGGCTTGCGAGAACATTGGGCTGATGTTAATTGCCCCGTCCATTTTGGAAAAGGCGACTAGTGAACCATGTTCGTCTACGACGGCTATGGAAACTACAGCTTTAAGCTCTTCTGCTTTTTTTTGCGCAGCATCTAAGGCTGCTTTTGCTTTGTCTAAGGAAATAATAAGTATCACCCCCTATATTTGGGATAATTACAGATTATTGGGGAGAGGCAAGGGAAGTCAAGTTAATTCGAGAAAGCGTGAACGAGGTAGAAGGCTGTTGCACCGGCCAAAAGTGCTGGTGTTGCCCAACCCACAACTCTTTCGTCCCAGTCTTTAGCTTCTGAGCGGTGTTGGATTTGTTTTGCTACGCCATAAGCGAAAGCGGTGCCTGCTAATAGACCTAGAACAATTGTACTTTCTAATGCATCTAGATTACCTAAAACTTCTGGAGATGAGCTGCTTTTAGGAACACCAACTTCGTAGTTTAGGTTCGATACACTGGCTGCCGTGTACTCTAATGATAGACCATTAACCGTGATGTGGCTCAGTGATTGTGATTCTTTCATTATATTCTAGGAAACCTTATAATAGTGGCAGAAGTTGGAGGTAAGCTTAAGGTTTTTTAAGCTGAAAGTCAAATTATGGCGCTTGATAGAAGAGCTGCCGAAATACCGTCCAAGGGACGATTGCAAGAAATAGTAGTAGATAGGGGTGCTAACAAGCATCCTTTTTTGACGTTCGTTTTTGAAAGCGGAGAGCCACGCTCAATCCCCATTTTATCTGTAAGAGACCCAAATCAGCATGGCGACATTGCAAGAGCAATTGCCAGCCATAAGCCGGTTATTTTTATGGCTGGAGGAGTAATCGGAGCAGGAAATGCTGTTCGACATGGAACTGACGGCGCCAGAGTTTTTTGGGACACATTTAAACCTGGACGTCCAGAAACAAGCAAGTTACCGATGATGGTTGCACAAGAAAAACAATATGAGATTATTGATTGGTCAAAAGTACATGAAGATTTTAAGTTTCTGAAAAGTGGTCCAAAGCGTGCCGATTTCTTTGGTCAGCTACCTATGCATGTTATCTATCCTCATAATTCTTATGATCGAGTAACTGACCGAGCTTTTATAACGGAGCCTTCTGATATGGCGCAGGAGCACGAGATAATTCGAGCCAATGTTCCGACTGTATGTATGTATTTCCAAAGAGACTCTGACTGGGTGAAGATTGCCCATATCATCGGAGAATATGCACCGTGGTCCAGATTTGGAATAACTTCTTGTAATGAGAAGGGTAAAAAACCACCGTTCAGCCTTGCGGAATTTGAGGCGGACGTTATGAGAAGAGTTGGTGAGGGCAAGACTGTTTGGGAGGCTACTCAGGCCGTTGCTTACATTGAGGATCCAATTGCAGAGGAAATAGGAGTTGCAAGTTCTCAGAGTCAAGTTAGAATTCCTCTTAAAGGTGAAAGGCCGACACTCAAGCTAGTGAGACATGGACCGGTAAGCCCACGGCTTATTAAAGCTCAGACTGGAGCAGACGTTGAGGTACCAAGTGATGAAAATGGTAATTGGACAGTTAAGTTTTCTGAACGAAGAGTAGGCAATGACATCGATTTGGATATGTTAGTGCAATTACAAACACAAAAAATTAACGCCCATATTGCAGGACGATCAAAAAATCATCGAATAGATTTTGCTGGTCGTGTAGCAATTTGATCTTCCTGAACTAACTGTATAATCTTTATAGATGTTCAAAAAGCTTGATTTTAAGCTGTCCCAAGCTAGTGTCGAGGGTGATGACTCTTCGCGTGCTCTTTTAGTTTCCCACGAGCTTAATCAAATTATCCTGGAAAGTTTGGATTTTGAAGATGTAGTCCAAAAGATTGCGGATACGATCCCAAACCAACTTAAATTTGCAACCGGAGTAGTTGCAATAATTGATACGGAAAAGGGGACAATTCGCAGAGTTGCGGCTTCTAGAACTAAGGAAGCGATCGAAGCGATCAAGGCTCTTTCGGTGCCTTTTAAGAATATCGAAATACCACTTTCTTATACGGATAACTTGATCGCTCGTGCGGTTGCAGAACGCCATGCGTTTGTAACTGATACCGTTTTTGATGTGATGGACCCAGTTTTGAACGAAGAAGAATCGGCCAAGATCCAAGGAATCATGGGTACAAAAACGACTTTTGTTTTTCCGATTTTTGCGAGTCATGACCGCGCAATCGGAGTCTTTATTGCAAGTACTGGTAAAGAAATTTCGGAAATTACCCAGTATGAGAGGGATATGGTGCAAATATTTATTGATGGTGTAGGTGTTGCTATTGAACATGCACTTTTATATTCGAAACTCAAAAATATTTCGGATGAACTTGCTGTTGCTAATAATCGACTCAAACAACTTGATCAATTAAAGGACGAGTTTGTTTCGGTTGCTTCTCATGAACTTAGGACACCAATGACTGCAATTAAAAGTTTTCTATGGATGGCGCTTAATAAGCAGAAAGAGAACATGACTCCTGATCTTAAAAGGTATTTGGACAAGGCATATACATCGACTGAAAGATTGATTAATTTAGTTAACGATATGCTTAATATTTCCAGAATTGAAGGCGGAAGGATCGCTTTAAAACTTGAGATGGTGGATATTGTTGCGCTGACTACCGATGTTGTTGAAGAGTTGCAGCCGAAGGCAACGGAAAAGGGAGTAAGGCTAGAAATTGCGAAGGCGAATGTTCCAAATGTTTTATGCGACAAAGATAAAATTCACGAGGTGTTATTGAATTTGATGGGTAACTCGTTGAAGTTTACCCCAAAAGACGGAACGGTTTCAGTTGTTTTTAGGAAAGAAGCCGAAGTTTTGGATATTGCTGTTTCTGATACGGGGCGTGGAATTGCCCCAGAGGATATGAATAAGTTATTTACCAAATTTGGGAGACTGGATAATTCATATGTAGCGGTAGCAGAATCTGGGGGAACCGGTTTGGGTTTGTATATTAGTAAATCACTTGTAGAGATTCACAAAGGCAAAATCTGGGCGGAAAGTGACGGCTTGGATCATGGTGCTACATTTACTTTTACTTTGCCAATATTTGGTACAGGACTTGCTGAGAATTTGAAAAAGGACGCTCCGAAAGAAACAAGTGATACTAAAGAGCTTGAGAAGACAAAGGTGAATATATAGTTGTTAGAGGTTAGTTTTGTGGTTGTGATATTATTGAGGATAGTAAAAAAGGAAATCTAGATGGCTACGAGAATTTTGTTAATAGAAGATGATCAACTAGTTCGAGAGGCTTACGAAGAAGCTTTGCGCGGTGAAGGGTTTGATGTGGAAATAGCAGCAGATGGTCAGGAAGGTTTGAATAAGGCAAGGTTGGGTGGTTATTCCATCATTCTTTTGGATATGATGCTTCCTAAAATTGACGGGCTTGGAATATTGCGAGGACTAAGACAAGAGCCGCCTCAGGTTAAAAATGGACCGGTTTTGCTTCTGACTAACTTGAGTCATGACCCGGTTATTAACCAGGCTATGGATTTGGGAGCTTCCGCTGCCTTGATTAAATCGGACATTGACCCTGGACTTTTAATCGAATCGATTAAAGCTTATGTGGCGGCTGGTGGCACAGATGGTGCGGCCGGAGGAGCTTGAGAAGGAACTGCTGCTCCTAAATATTGAATTATTATCGTAACCCCGGAAACTTCTGCTTGTTTGGCAATACTAATTATTGGAGAAACGAAAAATCTTAGACGTTTTTGGTCGAAGTTGACATCAACCGGGTTGATTGGCAGGCGGGATTCCATCGATTTGTTGCATTCAATTGGCAAATAAAATTGATCTTTTAAGTGTTGTTGAATTTCGTTTACCGACCAGCCTTTTTTGGAGTCTTCTGAAATACCCAAGATTTTTTCGACCATACCATTTTTATTTGTAATTTCTAGCGCTTCGTTTGTGGTAATAAAGCCAAAGGGGATGCCTTCGATTGCGGAAACGAGATGAGCTTTTTCGTTTTCCATTTGAAGCCAGCCGCCGGCAATTTGGTTTTTAACTTCTTTGGCTTCTGTTGCTTCTGATGTGATGATTTCTTTGGCAGCGATTCTGGCTGGGAAATCCATAAATAGGCTAAAGATTTCTTCGACGATATCGTCGGGATTGCGGGTAATTGAGGTGACTGTGCCGTCTTTTGCAACTTTAAGACCGTCGATACTTTGGACTTTGGTGAGTGCAACTTGAGGTCCCAGAAGCATCATTTGTTTTTTTATCAGCGAGGTTAGGACTTTTTTGTGAATATTGGGATCCTGCATTGATTTATTTTATGCTACCACTGCGAGTGGATGATTGACAACTGACTATCGAAACTTGAAAATTGAGAAAATGATTAAGGTTGCAGTTAATGGTTTTGGAAGGATTGGAAGGACTGCGTTTAAAGTGTGGTTTGATCGTCATAGAACAGAAATGCAGATTGTTGCTATAAACGACATAGTAGATGCCAAAACGCTGGCCCATTTGCTGAAATACGATAGTAATTATGGCCCGTGGAATAGGAAAGTTTCTGGCGAAAACCTGATTGAAGACATTAAAACAGCAGAACCTGGGCAGCAGGTAGGGAAGCTAATTGTTGATGATATTGTAATTCCAACATTTGCAACTAAAGAACCGGAAAAACTGCCTTGGCTTAATTTAAAAGTGGACGTTGTTGTTGAGTCGACGGGGAAATTTACCGATGAGGAAGGTATGCACAAACATCTTACCGCGGGCGCATCAAAAGTAGTTTTATCAGCACCTGCTAAGGGTGGCAATGTTGGCACATTTTTGCTTGGTGTAAATGAGCAGAACTACAAGGGAGAGAATTTAATTAACAATGCTAGTTGTACGACAAATTGTATTGCCCCGGTTGCCCGTGTAATGCAAGAAGCGTTTGGAATCAAAAAAGCGATGATGACAACAATTCATGCCTATACCCAAGACCAGGTTTTACAGGATGGACCTCACAAAGATTTAAGGCGAGCAAGGGCAGCAGCTGGCAATATTGTGCCAACTTCAACTGGGGCTGCGATTGCGACGACGGAAGTTTTACCAGAATTAAAAGGACTGTTTGATGGGGTTTCTTTGAGAGTACCGGTTGCGGTTGGTAGTATTTCGGATTTTACTTTTTTACTTGCTAAGAAAACGTCGGTTGAAGAAGTTAATGCTGCGCTTACGGCAGGCGCAAAAAGCATGCCAGGAATAATGGCAGTTACCAGTGAGCCGATTGTTTCTTCTGATATCGTAGGTAGATCGGAGAGCTCTATTGTTGACTTGTCTTTAACTCAGGTTGTAGATGGAGACATGGTGAAGGTGTTTGCTTGGTATGACAACGAGTATGGTTACTCGAATCGTTTGATTGAACAGGTAATTCAAGTAGGAAAGACGATTTGATTTATTTTTAACTTGATACTAGTATTGCCCATTAAATACATTCATGGGACTAGCAGATACAGAACACCCAAATCCAGCAGTTTCCATAATTGATAACCCAGATTTAATTTTTGACAAGATTGGGGATATGGTTGAATCTGGAGACGAGGCTGCGCAAAAGGCTTTTTTTACCGAACAATATTTACCTTGGATTCAAGAGCAGTGGGTTATTGTTCATGGAATGATCGAGGAAAATAAGTTTCGCCAGTTAACGCCGGGTGAACCGATGGTAAGACTTGTCATTTTAGGACCACATAAATTCTTGAAAGAGAAAGATGCTGAAGAAGATGTTTTAGATAAAGGGAGCATTGAGTTTCACTGCATTTTAGGTGAGGATACTCCACATCCGGATCGGCTTTTTATGTTGTTTTCTTATGACTTTAGAAGTGGTGATTTGCTTAACGTTGGAGCAGAAATTAAACAAGAAGTAGTATTGGGTGACCATGTTCGGGATCGATCTATTCACAAAGTGTCGATTAATATTGACGATCAAACTTTGCAATGCAGAGGCAGGCACGGCAATTTTAATTTATCTCCGGTTGGTTTAGTGGCTGTTTAGTTTATGAAAGTTTTTAATATTGCCCTAGAGTATCATTTCTGATATACCTCCTTTAGTTAAACTGTCCATGGATCTTTCTAAAATTTATCCCAATAGGCCAGAGTGGGTGCATAAAGGTGCGTATGGCAACGTGATGGTTGTTGGTGGTTCAAAGTTGTATACAGGCGCGGCAACTTTGGCTGCAGTGGCTGCGCTGCGTGCGGGGGCAGACATGGTGACGGTTTGTGCACCAGAAAGGGCCGCCAACGTTGCTGCCAACCAAACACCAGCTTTGATGACATTTCCCTTAAAAGGCGACCATTTTACGGGGCGTCATGTGGCGACAGTTCTCGACAATGCTCACCTGCGTAAAATTAATTGTTTTGTGATTGGCTGTGGTTTGGGTAGGAACGTAATGACAGTCGGAGCGATACATAATTTGATTTCTAAAATTTCTGTACCGATGGTGCTTGACGCTGATGCCTTGCGCGCAATTTCTCAGAGGCCGGAAATTGTATATGGGAAGCATGTGGTTTTGACGCCTCATGTTGGAGAACTAGCGATTCTTCTTGGCCAATCGCGGATTTCTGAAGATGTGGATACCCGAATTGTGGCTGCCAAACAAGCAGCTTTAAAATATCGAGCGGTGGTGGTTTTAAAAGGTTACGTGGATGTGATTACCGATGGACGCAGTTTGATAACCAACAATACGGGTTCACCCTTTATGACAAAGGGTGGTTTTGGAGATACGCTGGCTGGGATTTGTGGCGCACTACTTGCTCGGGGTACTGGAATGTGGGAAGCGGGACATGCGGCTGCTTATATTAATGGAAGAGCTGGGGAGATGGCTGGGGAACATAAGGGGGAAGGCGTAATTGCTTCCGACATTTTTGATTTTATTCCACGGGCGATCCATACTTCTTAGCTATTATTTAAGGCGACCAGAGCGTTTTTAAGGGTCTTGCGAGGTTTTTATTACTATTGCTTGCCTGTTAAGAGGATTTTAAGTGACCTGCTAAGCCTTCTGCGCAATAAGAAGAGCATGAACAGAACGACTAATACGGCAATTCCTACTCTGACAGGAAAGGCGTAAAATTTGCTTGCGGCATGCAGTTGACTATTTGCGGTGCCATAAGAAAGCGACAGGTCAGCAGTGTATTTACCAATAAGCCATTTGTCTTTGCCCATTGCGCTCATTTTTCTGACAGCTTGAGGTAGGACATTTTCTCCTTGAAAGCCGATATAAGTTTTGTGGCCCAACATATCGCTTAGTGTGATAACCCCCGCTGGTTTGATATGCACGCCACCCGTGTTTTTAACCCTCAAGTTAAATTTGACTGGACCAAATTCATAGAAATTTTGGTCCGGCTCGAAGGATTCAATGTTGGCAGTTTCTGTGACCTTGCCTGGAATTCTAACTAAAAATAGCGTGGCGATTTCTTGAGCAACGGCTGCACCCCCGGGGTTTTTTGGAGCAACTGTACCAAAAACTACCGAACCAAAATGGCCACCAGCTTCAGCATTTGTTGGGGGGGTAACCGAATAACTGAATTTAACTTCCTGATTTGGGGCTATTTCAGCTTTCTCGGGAGTTATTTTAATCCAAGATGCAAGGGAAAAGGGAATGTTTTCTTTGGTCAACGCGACGCCACCTTCTTCGCCTTCGGCCGAAAAGTTTCTTAGGTCAGTGCTTATTGAAAGTGCTTTGTCTGTGGTGTTTTTAACATAAAGGCTACCTTCCTGCGTTTTGCCTGGTTCGAGACCAAATTCAAGATTGCTTGGATGAACAATTAAAGCGGGAGGGACTGTTTGTGCTTGGATGACTGTAAAAACGGCTGCAACTATAAAGATTAACCCAGCAAATCCGATGGCCTTTTTGTTTTTAACCATTTTTTTTAATATGTTGGATCGGCGGTATAGGTTAGCGTTGTGGAATATGTTCCAGGAGGCTGGACATTGCTGATTTCGACTTTGACTTCGACGTGAGTAGGGTCGGCATTGATGGCAGCGGTACGGTTAGCAACTTTAACGTTACTGGTTGTGAAACCTAACCATTTATTGGAGCCGAATGTAACGCTATTACCATCGGCAGTATAGGCGAGAGATGACTGGGTTGAGCTGCCATCGAATGTTTGGGCATTTGCAGCAGTTGAACAGTCGGAGCTGACGCAGGCTTGATCACGGAGAGTATCGCTGGCGGCATCGGTCATTTGCGCCGTGTACCGGGCGTAAAGATTGTAACCATGGGCAGCATTGGTAGAAACAGTTAACGTTTGTGAACCCCAAGCTGTACTGCCGGCAGCAACGGTACCCAAAGGGATAGTGGCTGAGGTAGTTGTTACCGGGCTTGAATCTCCAGATCCGTTGACGGCGCTGCCGTAGTTGGCGACGCTAAAAGAAAGGGTTGGGTCGACAGTGACTGAAGTCAACACGCCTGCAGTTGTAACTAGCGCACCAACATTGCTGTTATCAACCAGGCCTGAGCAGGTATGGGTTGAAAGAGTTGAGTAAGTGGCTATTTGGAAATAGAAAGATGAGGCTGACGGGTTTGTCATAGTGTTGGTCGTGATGGTTACTGAGGTTGCGGTTGGTGTTGCACCTGTTGCATATTCGTATTGCAAAATACCATTGGTGGAATTGTAAAGTGTCCAGTTGCCGTCTGTTAAACCACCGCCAGTAACTGAGGTTTTGACGGCGCTTGTAGTTGTCATGCCGGCTGGGGCTGTAGTTGCTGGATTAGCTGTTAAGGTTATGTGCGCCGTGGTGTCAGAGAAGATAAGGTCTATACATTTGATAGCTGAGGTAGATGAGAATGTGTAGGTAGCTGTATAAGTAGTGGTTGCTTGACTTGGACGAGAGTCGCTGAGTTGGACACTAGTAGATGACAATAAACCAGCATCGGCGCGGGCAGGCAGTGTTAGGAAAGCTGAAAGCGTGAGAAGAACAACTAAGAAAAGATAAACCGGTCTCCTCAGGGCAAATTTTTTCATCCACTTTAACTTTAGTTATTGCGAAGTAGGCTGTCAAGAGCAGCTCTGATTCTTTTTCTGCCGAATTTAAGGACAATCAGAACAGATGCAACAAGTATGGCAAGCATTATTTGTTTTATTGGCAAAACGGCAAAGTATATGTCCTTATATATGTAGTTTCCTTGACCGACAGAGATTGCTAGGTGCCCTTTATATAAGGGAAGCATTGTTGGGTTTAAACTGATAGTTTCTTTCCATGTTCTGGTTTTGGCAGGGAGGATTCTTTTATCCAAAAGTTCATGAGTTTGATTTTTACCCAATAAGGGACTAACGGTGAGCGATGGTTTGGCAGTGAAATGGTTGAAGTAGGAATTTTTGACAGCAAAAGAAAAAGTGATTGGAGATTTTTGATAAATTAGCTGAGTTTGTAAATTTTCAATTGTGACTTTGTTTTTCAAGTCGTTGTAGTTGGGGTTCCCATAGGTGGCAAAAACGAGGGCGCCGATTTTGGAGAGGACGGTTGGCTGGTCTTTTTGTTTTTGGGTTGAATAGAAAGGGGTAAAGAAAACGGTTTCATAATAACCGCCTTCTTTGATATCTGCTGGGGTTTTAATTTCCAGGGTTATGGTTTTTTCCTGGTTTTCTTGAAGGATAAAAGAATTGTCTGAAAGTTGGGACCAGCTGATCATTGGGGACTGTGGCGGTGGGTTGGGATCTACTTGGCTGGGGTCGGGTGGAGAGAAATCTTCGATGTGGGCGCTAATACCTAAGGGAACGTTTAACAGGTTTTTAATTTTGATTTGATATGTTTGGGTTTTACCTTTTTCCAGGTTAGTATCGATGATGATTGGTGATACATTAATTAAGCTATTGATAGCTTTATTTGTAGTTTGATCTAGTGATTGGGCGTGAACTTCTGACAACTGAAAGCTGACAACTGACGTCTGAATAATTAGTGCGATGGTTAAGATAATCAGTCTTTTCATTTTAATAGTTAGGCACGATTGTGTAGATGATGACATTTTGATAGGTGCCGGCTTTGGTAGTGTTATCGGCAGTTACCCGGTAGGAGATAGTGAACTGCTCATTGGAGATTGCCGGATCCTGGACAGGGCCAAGATTGTCTGCTGCCGGGTCTCCTGGTGCTGAGGTGTTAGTGACAAAACCGGCGTATTTGGTGCCGGAAGAGAACCTAGTGGTTCCACCGGAACCGCCCAGATTATTATCGTTTGTGGTGTAACCAAAACCTGTTCCTGACCAGGTTGTGGGGGCGCTGTTGGCACTGCCGTAATCGGCAATGGTGCCATCCGGGGAGGTGAGAGCTTGGGTTTCCTTGGTGTAAATGGTGTAGCCACCATAAGCGTTAGTGCTTGTAGTTAGAACAGTCGATTTGGTACTGTCAGTATAAGAATTGGCGCCATTAAGATTTGCGAAGGTAATATTGTTGGAATCGACACCAAACGTCAGTGATGAGTCCGAGGTAGTAGCCTGGGCAGTTTGGGTGTACTCGGACTCGGTGAAATTGCCTTGTCTGGCTTTAACTTTGACTGTATAAGTAGTACTGTTTTTAAGGTTCGTTATGAATTTACCTGAGGCTGAGCCCCAGGTTGCGTAGGTCATAAAGTTTGAAGCCCCGAAGCTGCTGCCGATGGTGAAATCGCTTTGGACATAACGGGTATCGGTTGCAAAGTTGTCGCCGCTGATGGCAACGGCATAGGTTGCATCGCTAGGGTTACCACCGATACTTATGACAATCTTCAGACGGTCATAATTAGTGGCCGGGTTTGTGAAGGTTGGAGCGGGTGGGACTCCTGCTTTGATTTCCCAAATTAAACCGCTGCCAACGCCGTAATTTGTGGAAGTTAGTTTGCCATATTCAAGTTCGCCAGCTGTGCCGAAGATTGTGTAGTTGGTGGTATTTGAACCGGTGGCACCAGTTCCTCCCGCGCCAAAGGAATAGTCTTTGATTTCGTAGTTAGTGCTTTGAGGACCAGCCAGGACGGTAGTGGTTAGAGGGTAGTGGATAGTGATTAGTGAGAACAAGATCACCACAAGCTTTTTCATACACCATTAATATTAACAGCCTAACTGATCTTGTCAAAAAAACTTTCTAAATAGGCTTGTTTTGGAGCCTTTGGCGCTTTTTTTGAGGAATTCTTCGAGATCTGGCTTGGTGATACGTACGTTACCTTCGAATCTGATAATTTTAAGCTTGCCTTTTTTTATGTACCTACGCACTGTAAGGTGGTGGATTTTAAGGATTTCGGCAATCTCTTTAACCGTAAATACGTTGTCCATGTCAAAATCTAATATATAATCGTATGCATAATTATGCAATAGTATACATAATTTGTGCCTAGTTGACCTGACCGTAATTGTTACTCTTTAATGGAAGTATAGCCTGCAAATGACCAAGCTGCCCTTGGGTGATTTTTTACACTTTTTTTTAGGAACAATTTTTGTGTTCATTTTTTGTGTATTGGGGGCTTCTTCTGTTGAGGCTGCAAC
>JACPYZ010000026.1 GCA_016195765.1 Candidatus Curtissbacteria bacterium
TCTCATATCTGAAAAGTAAAGATTTTGGGGTACAAGTTTACTAAACCTGCTGAAAAAATCGGCCATATTGACCCGCGCACCAAGAATTTTAGCGGCATCCTGTACCTTACCTTTGGTCACAACCACAAGCTCCTCCTGAGCTTTTAAGCTTTCTATTTTCGAGCCGCTTGATTCAACCCGCGCAATAAGCTTACTTTTTTGAGAATTAAGAGAAGCATAATAAAAAAGCACACCGAGTGTGAGAAGGCCAGTAACAACAAGCGCACCGATCGAACCGACCAAAAGCTTACTGCGAGCATTTTCAAAATTGGCAGCAGTCCGCTCTTCTTCTGGTAAAAGATTAATGTCTGGCATAATTTATCAACTTTTTTCTACCTAATCCATCATCCATAATCTAAGTTCTTAGTGCAAGTCCTGTGGCAACAGCGTAAAAACTGCCTTGACCCGCAAGCTCCGTAATTTTTCCAACCTTTTGAAATAACTGCCACGGATCTCCCAGAGCAACCTCCAGACTTGTTCTTTCAACCAAAAATTCCGCAAGGCCGGGCATGTAAGCTCCACCCCCCGTGACAATGACGCGCGCCACTTGCGCTTCGGCAACGTGTGTGTGGACAAACTCGACAGCCTTGGTGATTTCCGACACAATAATATCCAGAATTGGTTTAAGAACAGCCGCCACCTTACCAGAAAGCTTATCCTCTAAAATTCCGTATGTCTGTTTGTATTCTTCGGCTTGATTTTGCGGCAAGTTAAATTCTGCCATTATTGCGCGGGTCAGCGTTGTACCACCCGTTGCAATTGAGCGAGTAAACAGAACATTTCCCAAAGAGGCCACAATCAGCTCTGTTGAAAGTGCTCCAAGTGAAACAACAATACTAATTGGGTCAGTTGGTGCAACCAGAGCGCGTGCAAGCGATGCCGATTCAGTTTCCAAAGCAACTGGCCTTAAGCCAGCGTTTTTAACAACATTAATATATTTTTCAATGACCCTTTTGGGCGCGGCTGTTAACAAAACATCCATCTTGCCTGTAGGCCCGACACTCTTTTTGACAACTTTATATTGCATAGCGGAATATATTGTTCTGCTTCCCAAGAAATAGCAGCCGCCAGTTCCTTGTCTGTTAAGTTTGGCAGCTGTATGAGCCTGCTTACCACTTGGGATTCTATTAAAGAAACAGCTGCGGATTCAGTTTCGATCCCAGCTTTTTCCACGCAAGATTTTATGGCGTCAGAAACCTTAGACAAATCAACAGGGGATTCAGATTGCATGCCGCCACCGGGTGTGAGAATATTTCCAGCGGCTTTAAGAATATGAGAATTGCCAGAAGCTGTAACTTCGACCACTTTAACAAATGAACGTCCGATATCTAGTCCAAAAAGTCGGGCAGACATATCAAATTGTCACTCCACACAAAGCATTAAACAGGCGGGCAGACATAATAATACTGTATCACAAAAAATGCTTATCTGGCAGAACTTGTACCAGCTTTGGGAGAGGCCGAAGATGTGCTCTGGGCAGGCGTGGGTGAAGGTGCAATGGTAGGAACAGGAGATTTAGAAACGGTTCTTTCAATATTTTGGGTATCGACGCTTCTTTTAGAATCGACAATTTTCGGCTCCTGCTTACCAGTTTTGGAAAGCACCAGTAATAATATTGCAGGCACGACTACAGCAGAAATACCTACAAGCGACAAAATCATTCTTGTCCTTTTGTTCATGTTCTCTATATTTTCAACCATTTTGTTCATAATTCTATTTGACTATACTCCCACTGCTAAAAAGAACATAGTCAAAAGCAGCGGGTAGCTGCGGCAAGGCTGTTCTTGTAACTTGTACTTTTCTTGTAATACCGGCAGCGGTTTTTGCAGTAGAAGAAATATCATAAGTTTGCACAGGTATTGTTCCAGCACCTTGAACAGCCACACTAACCGTCGCACTTGTCCAAAAAGGTCTAATTCTAAGTAAGATTGCGCTTGGTGGCACAGTAACCACGGCACAAGTTGCAAAACCAGCATCTGGTGAACACGAACCCTTACTATCTGGAGTGCCGGATTCGGCGCCCACAGGGGCCGCATCACCGGTAAAAAGCTTACGCGATTGCCCGTACACACCACCACTTAAAGTGTACTGAGTCACAACCAGTGTTGCTTGTGAACCAGAAACACCAGCCTTACCCCAACTAATCTTAATTTGTATATCCGAACCCCTTACCGCACCACCAGGGTGGGTGGGGTCAAGATCGATTTGTCCCACGTTTCCAAGATCAATTGTCGATTGATAAGCACTGTTTGATTTCACAACGATGTTTGCCTGTAAACCTCCACCAACATCAACTGTGTAGGGGGCCGAACCACCATGAGAAGCAACGTCAGCAGCCACAAAAGACAGTCGCGATAGAATATCTTCCACGCCTCCTTCTGCTGTTGTAAAAGCCCTTTGAGACTGTTCGGTTTGTGCGGAACTACGAAGATTTGTGATGTTACGGGCAGCAACCGAAAGACCGACTGCCAAAGCGACCACCACAATTAGAAGCACTAAAATTAAAATCTGACCCGAAGATGTGGCAGCTTTCATTACACTACTTCCAGTTTATGGACGCAACACGCTTATTGTCAACTTATTGCGACTGGCGAAGTGAAATTGTTGTCTGAAAGTAAGCAGACCCTTTTAAATCTGGTCGTAGAGTATCAGCACTTATCCCATTTGTTAGCGTAAAGCTGACAGCAACAACAGCCGGGGAAAGACCACCCGCAGAAGCTGGGGGCACCGTCAAGCTGCAAGTTTCCACATTGATTCCAGAAATAAGATCAGTGTTATTAGTAAGTGACGTATACGTTCCCGCTCCAGGCGCATCTGAAGGGTCAGTGGAAGTTCCTATGTAACCATTTAGCGTCGGTCTGACCGGTGCAAAACACCTAATATGCAAAGTTCCAGTGGGACTACTTAGCATCAAGTTGCTGTCTGCTGCCACTATTTTGGCACTAGCTGCGCCCCTTATCTGCCTCTCCAACTGATCCATAATTACTTGACCATTTTGCTTGAGCTCTCCGGTCACCGCCGCTTGATTAGCACCCTTAAGTGAAGATGTTAAAAAAATCAAAGTGGAAGCAACTGTTGCCGACAACAATCCCAAAACAACTAAAAGCTCAACAAGAGTGAAACCCTTCTTGACACTTGATGCTTGACACTTGATACACAAAAAAGAGGGCATTACTCTCATCATACAAACGCTAAGCGGCAAATGGCAAATCAAATATAAGTTTATGGACAAGAAGAAGGTTGACTAGTACAGACGTTAGACAAAAAAGTAATATTGGTAACGGTCATCGGCGTTGAACCTTCTGTCCAAGTGACCGTCACCGTCACCTTTTTCTGGTTAGCATTGGTTCCATTGGCAATTGCGATATTTCTGGCAAAAGTAGTATCCCCACTCACGCTTGGCGCAATTGATTGAGCACAGGGCGCCCCAGACGAAACAAGCGTCCAGGTCGAAGGATTATTCACATCCGGTGTATTTACTTGCAGACAGGCACTATTGGTCAAAGAGACAAAACCCAACCGATCGCGAACAATCCTTACCTGCTCGATGCCTTGCTGCGCTAGCTTAGTTGCTTGCGTGTTATTTTTAGCACTTCTGGAAAGTTTTTGGGTATAAAGCGTAGTCGAAATCAAAGCAACCGCCAAAAGCGTCGCCACCGCAAGGCCAACAACGACTTCGATCATCGATTGTCCTCTTTTTGCAGAAATTGGCTTATTCTTATTCATTGGTCGTCAGTCTGACTTCGTTAACTTCACCATTTGCCTGTACAACTACTTTATATGTACCAACCGTAGCACAAACTGCCGTACCGTTTGTAAGGTATATACCAATAGGCGGTGTTTCCTGCGTCGCTTTCAAAACGCCGTTAAGTAAGAAAGGGGGAGTAGGCAAGCTTGCTTGAAAAAAGTAGACATTAGTTGTAGAAGAAACTGGTCGGAAAAGAATATTCATGTCGTTTTTCTGTATGTTATTTGCAACAATTCTGCATATTGTCACCCCTCGAGGCAACGATATCGCTGCGTTATTTAAAAGATTGCTAGTTTCATTCCCACCACCCAAACAATCGCTAAATAGAGAATAACCACTAGCCGCTCCAGTTGACACGTTCAAATACCACCCGATAAGAGCAGATTGTGAATCAATACAACCCGCTAAACTTTTGTCTCCAGTGAGCGCCTTATTTTGCATGTATCTGATATCCGATTTAAGCTGAAGGGCTGCATTTTTAAATTTTTGATTACGTTCAAAAGAGAGGTAAGACGCAGTGACCAAAGAAACGGTAATGCCAAAAATCGAAATCACAATCAAGAGCTCAATTAGAGAATAACCCTTGGAACCAATTGAAAATCGAAAATTAGAAATTGAAAATTTCTTAAAGGGCATTACTTCAACTATAAACCTTACGGTGCCTAAAAGTCATCGGTTTATTCAAAGTCGTGCCAGCACCGAATATCTCACCGAAATAAAGATACATACCAGGAAACAACTGGTTTATACCAGTAGAGGGCGATATAAAAACCAAAAACCAAAAAAGGGCCAAATGGTATGGTTTGCTTGAATCTTTTGCGTCCAAAAATCAAAAGTAAAATGGCAATCACAGAACCCGCCACAAAAGCCACAAAAACCGAAAGAACCATTTTGGGAAAGCCCAGAACCATGCCGATTAAAAACGCCAGAACAATATCGCCAGAGCCCATACCACGGCCGCGGGTCAGAACTACAATGCTCCCAAAAAATGTCGCGGCAACAAAGGCGGCCGCTACATGATCAATAAAAACACCAGAAGGCAGGGTAAAAAAATCATAAAACAAAGCCAAAAGTGATGCCCCAAAAACAAAAGTTGTGGGAATAAGTGAATATTTAAAATCTACAACGGAAACAATCACCATGACGCAGGTGATAACGAGCAAAAAAGCGAGAGTTGTCAGGCCAATATTTTCCCCAACCACTTGCAAGTAAAAAGTTGCGGCAAACAAAAGCCCGGTCAAACTTTCAACAGCCGGGTATTGCCACGACAGTTTGCGCCGACAATATCTGCACTTGCCACGCAATATCAAAAAGCTCAAAACAGGCACTAAATCCCAAGGGGAAAGTACTTTTCGACAATAGTCACATTGAGATCGTCCCAGAATGCTTTGCCCAACTATTAACCTGTCAACAACGACATTCAAAAAGCTGCCAAAAATAGACCCCAGTACAAAAAATAAGATGACCAAAAAAACCATCAATCTAGAATAATCAATCCACCTGACAAAACACAAGCCATCTTCAAAAACAGTTTGACTTGCTTTCACCTAGCAATTGTTTGTAAAAGTAACTATGGATTTTTCAAGATTAAACAGATTTTTTCCATTTTTTCTAATTGCTGCTTTTTCCATAATTTTTCTGCTCAATTTATTTTTACCTCCTTCGGCATATGTTAATCCGGACTTCGGGCTCAGCGACCCATTACATATTTGGCTACCCAATAAGTATGTTTATTCCCAAAACATTAAAAAGCTAGAAATTCCTCTGTGGGAAATGAGAGCTGGTAATGGTTTCCCGATCCATGCTGAGCTTTTAGATATGTACTATCTACCAAACTTGTTAATCTTCTTTGTTCTTCCATTTAATTACGCCATTCCAACCAGTTATCTCGCAATTTACTTAATTGCCGGAACCACTATGTATTTTCTCTTAAAAAACTTAGGCCTTAGAAAAGGGGCCAGACTTCTGGGCAGTCTTTCTTTTATGTTTTCAGCGGCTATCGTTTTACGAGCCCAGCACCCTAATATTGCCCAAGCAATGGCTTTGGTGCCAGCAAGCTTCCTTTTTTACTTTCAGTTTTTAAAAACTGAAAAATTCAAATACATTGTTTTGGCGGCCGTTGTCAGCACCCAAATATTATTCTCGTTTCCCCAAATATTTTTTTATAACACTTTGTTCCTGGCCGCTTTAAACACTCCTTATTTGGCAAAAAGCAAAAGGACTATTTTAAAAATCGGCATATCATTTGTAATTTTTATTCTTCTTACAATTGGTTTAAGTTCAATTCAGCTTTTGCCCTCTTTCGAAATTACTCAATTTTCAAATAGAAACCAGGGACTAGATTCAAAAGACATCATTTCTAGTTTTCCGTACCAACCAAGTAATCTTTTAACTTTCATAAATCCATACATTTTGGGCAAGGCAGCAAACGGTACCTATAACAGTCTTGATTGGCAAAAATATGGATTGTTCTGGGAAAATACAGCCTACATCGGCTTACTACCTTTTTTAATCTTCATTTTGAGTTCATTTGTTTTGCTTAAAAACAAGCAAAAAACAGGCGTATTAATACTTATATTTTTTGTCATTTCCGTTTTTATGGCTTTAGGAAAATATGCACCAACCCATATTTTGTTTATCTTTCCGCCCTTAAACTATTTTCGAGTTCCGGCAAGATTTATTCTTTTTGCCCAGTTTTTCGCCGTAATACTTTTTGCTTTTGGCGCCGATTGGATACTAAAAAAACGCATAAATAAAAAATTCAACACACTCTTGTTTATCTTAATGCTCACCCTATTAATCGGTGACTTGTTCATGAGCTGGTATAACTATAATCCAACGCGCCCAGTAAAAGACCTAACAATTTCGCCAGAAATAATATCGTTTATTCCGCAAGAAGACCGTAGTTATCGTATTTATTCTTTAGACATGCAGGGTTATTGGAATAAGGTTTTTACTAAAAAGGGCTGGCAGGGCGAGGATGATTATTATCACTTTTTCCTTAATTCACTAAGCGCCGATAACAATATTCTTTATGGCCTCAATCAAATTTCAAGTTATCAAGTTTTACCCTCAAGAAGACAAACATCTCTGGATTCTTTTATAACTTCAGGCATTACAGTCAAAAACCAGAAAATTAACATCAACAACGTAACCAAAAATCTGTTAAATTTCTATTCCGTTAAATACCTAATCACAACCAATGAGATTGAAAACAAGGAATATCAAAAAATTACTGCAGTAAAAAAAGACGAGTATAAATACTATTTATACAAAAATCCGTCAGCCCAAAATCTTGCTGAAGTTTATTACGATTTCAAAAATGTTCAAACCGTGAATGAATACAAAAAAGCTTTTGGTGAAGAAAATATTGCAGACACACTGCTTGTTGAAAATTTACCTCAAAACTCCCTCGAAAGAGGCGCTTATCAAATCGATCAAGTCAAAATAAAACAAAATTCATTTTCTCTAAAAGCGGAAACAGACAAAGAAGGATTCTTAACTATCAAGCAATCATACTTCCCAGGCTGGAGCGCGAAAATCGATGGCGCAGGAGCCAAAATCAATCCAGTTGACCTGAACGCTATGGCAATCAAAATTGGAAAAGGGTCTCATTTGGTGGAATTTAACTATCGACCTAAAACACTTACCATGGGTATTTTGATAACAATATTATCTGTAATAATTTCGATGCTTATTATCTTCAAAACCCAAGCGTTAAAGTTCTTTCACGGGTTTATCTAGTCCCTTATTTTTAATGCCATCCGCTTTATCCTGGTAGTCTCTTGCCCTGGTTTCGTCCTTATAACAATTTTTATAAACTTGACTTAAGCCTTCGTATGCTTGCCAATACCGCGGTTCAAGAACGATTATTTTTCCAAATGTTTCCTCAGCGTTTTTACATTGCCCGCTCTCAAATTGCACAACCCCAATATTAAAATAAGCTGGTGCTAAATTTGGGTTTATCAAAAGCGCCCTATTAAAATAAGGCAGAGCATCCTGATCCTTACCACGATTAAGAAGCGTCCTCCCCATGCTATTAAATGCGCTTGCATAATCAGAAAGAATTTGCTCCGCGAAAAATTGCAAATATTTAGCTCTCTCCTGGGCTAAATTCAATTGAAAATTTCCAGAAATTTGACTCATATTGGCAACCAAATCGTCAGCGCTTGGTGTAGTTCCTTTTCGATATAGCCGCAAGAGCAAACCTTGGCGCACTGTTTCAAAATTTTCTGGAAATTGAATTTCGGAACCAAAGTAAATCGGAGTTTTATCAACATTTGAGTTTATGAATTCTCTGATCTCCGCAGTTCCAGTAAAATAATTTTTGGATTTGAAACTATCCGGATAAGATAAGTTAGAGTAGCGTCTTATTAAATTTTCTCTGTAAATTGGGTCACCTAAACGTGGCAGTTGAATCAGATAAGATTCATTATTTTGTCCTTCAATAAAGTAAGAAACGCCTATATTAAAACCCGGCGTATCACCGTAAGGGAAAATAATTCCCGGTGGCTTAGCAGATGCCAATATGTCACGCGCATAAATACCGCCGATTTGGTAGTTTGAAAGATCAGTCTTGTGCCAATTGGCAACAAAAAGCGCCAAGGGTAAAAGTAGAAAACCCCATATGACAAGTTCAAAAATTTTGCTTCTTTTTATGTACCGTCCTATAAGAACTCTTTTAAGAATTTCGACCGTACCAACAACACCAAAACCCACCAAAATTGCTACAAATATGTAGCTGGTCAAAATGAATCTCTCGGAAACGCCAGCAGTAAAAGATTCATTTATGGGAAACGCCGCATAAAATAAAAAGAAGGGCCCCGTAAAAAACCAAGCTAGAAATAAAAACCCAAATAGATTTCTTTTTTTAACGAAGGAAAATATAAGTCCCGCAACAAAAAGCGCCACTCCAAAAGAGCTGAAATCTGCCGTAAAAACTCGAAAATACCAAATAATTTCTACAAATCTTTGTTGGAAAGTCGACCCGAGTAATTGGTTTGTCGCAGTAAAAGTTCCATAATCGGACCTGCTTATTAACCGTATAAAACTTTTTAAATCAACAACATTAACCCAATTGTAAAAATTTAACTGATAACTTTGCCAAATATCATAAACATAAACAACAGATCCAAGTAAAAACGAAATCAAAAGCAACCACTTTGCGTTTCCTAGTTTGTAAATCTCTTTTCTATTAACCCAAAGAACAAGCAAATATGCTGGCAAAAGCAAAAGAACTGTTTGGTGGTGAAAAACAGCTGTTCCCAAAAAAAACAGCGACAATGCCAAGTCTTTTAAATTTCCTTTCTTTTTACCTCCAGTCGGCCACCACTTAAATAAATAAATTAAACTCAAAACGATAAGTATTCCTGTCAGTTGAAACACTTCCGCGTTATGAGCATAGATCCAAAATAATGCGGTAAAACCTAACGTCAGAGAAGCAATCAGCGCAGCAGCAACACTGCCCGTCAGTCTCTTAACTAGCAAATATAACAAGCCTAACGTCACCGCTTGGTAAACGGCCGACACAAAATTTGCTCTCCAAACAAAAGGTTTATTTATCAAAAGAAGTGGTCCATGGGTAAAAACATAACCAAGAAGAGTATTCAAAGGATAACCGGGCGGATGAGCAACACCTCCTGCAAAGTAGGAAAGAATAATGTCCCCAGAGTCACCACCCAGCGAAGTCGGTGAAACTCCTTGGGAATAAACAATAAGGAAAAAAATTGAAATTAAAATTGGAACCAGAGCCATAAAATAATGTCAATTAAACTTAACACGCACAACTAGTGGGTTCAATAACCCACAAAAAATGAGCACAACAAAGCTTTTATTGTGCTCATTCTCATCAAACTAAAATCCAAAACTTATGGCGCAGTACAAGCTGCAGCACCTGTCATTTCGGAAGCTATTCCAGTACTAGATCTCCAACACCAGATAGAACCTGCAGCACCAGTTGGTGCTTCAAGTGCAGCATAAACAGCTGAATCGCCTGGAGTTGCACTATTTGCGGTATAGGTATAGTGAACCGCACCGCCAGATGGATCATCCGGTACTCTCTTAAGATCAGAAGCGGTCAACGCCGTTAAGACAGTGCTAGCAACACCATTGGTACCACCACCGTTACTTGGGTAATTACCTTGTCCTGGTGAGGTTGACCATGCTTGAAGTGCTGTCGCAATCTGTCCAACGTCACTTTTTCTTCCAGAATCTCTGGCCTGTTGTTGACGCTTTAAGGGGTTAACAGCAACAAGAACTGCTGCGGCTAAAATACCCATAATGGCAATAACGATAAGAAGTTCAATAAGGGTGAAACCACGAAACTTTTTCAATGGGGCAGTAGTCATATAGTTGGTTTCACCTCCTCTCAAGATATCGTGAATGTAATTCGATTCTTAACTTAAGTATTCAGCATTCAAAATTTGTTGTCAATAGA
>JACPYZ010000025.1 GCA_016195765.1 Candidatus Curtissbacteria bacterium
CCTTAAAAAACTGCGCCGGCTAACTTGTCTTGGCGTAGGCACCACGCCTTTGCCTTTATTTTTAGTTTGAGACCCGCTTGAAGTTACAAGTTCCGCCTGTGTGTCTGCAGCCATTCAATTTAGTATAGATAAAACACACAAAAAGAACACCTTCTAGGCAGCGGTGTTCTTCTTGCTTCAAGTATTACTACTTGTGATTCTAGTTCCTTCGGTCTTCTTGGGCTCTTGCTTCGGAAACAAAAATCTTTCTACCATCAAGCTCTGTACCATTAAGCTGGTCAACAGCAGCTTTAGCCTTCTGATTCCATAGTTACGAAACCAAAACCGCGGGACCTGCCCGTTGCTTTGTCCATAACAATGTTAGCTTCTACTACTTTACCGACTTTTTCGAAAGCGGCTCGCAGAGAATCACCCGTAGTTGCCCACGCAAGACTTCCAACAAATAATTTACTTGCCATAAAAATTCACACTCCTTTCTCCTTTCCTCAAAATATGCTCCCGAACGAGTCGGGAACGACAAATTAGGACTTTTATAGAAATTACAGGAATATTAAGCACGAAAATGGGACATCAAATAATGTGGAAAAAATTAGAAGTAGTTCGATAAGCAAAGTGCACGACTTATTCGTGCTTACTATGGGTAGTTTAGCCTATTTGGCCAGTTGGTGTCAAATCGAATGGATCTTTATCACTTTGCGATTCCTCGATCTGAAAATTTCTTAATTTTTAGATAGATGCATTTTACGGCTTGGCTGGGGAAGTTTCCTCGAGCGTCATATTTACCCTGGAAAGTACTTGTTCGGGAGTCGTTTCGCTCTTCAGAAGATATCCATAGGCACCAAGCTCCAAACCTTTAGCAATGGTCGTGTCTTCTGCCACGTTGGTAAGCAATAGAATTGGAATAGAAGCACCTTTAGCGTCTGCCTTAACTAACTTTAAGATATCGAGACCAGAGACGTGTGGCATCAGGATGTCCAGAAGAACCAAGTTAGGCTTGGTTGCCAAAATTTCTTTGGCAGCATCCATATCTACAACCACTTTGGCGCTATGCCCGCCCTTAGTGAGCTTCTCCTTATAGATATTGGCAAGATTTACGTCGTCTTCGACGATTAAGATTTTGGCCATGGACTTAAATTTTCACTTTACAATTTTTAATTTTCATTAAATTTCTAAATTTTTTAAATGTTCAACGGGTGTAACTACTGATATCTATTGTATCTACTTCCCACAGGGAATTTCAAATCAGGCTCTTGCAACTCTTTTGGTTGAAAACACAATGTGCGGATCGTCTTCTGATACTTCTGCCTGCTTTTCTTTGGCAATTGGAACTGTGAAGTTGAAACTGCTACCTAAACCTGGCCCTGCCGAATCGACCCAGATCTTGCCACCCATCGCGCTCACTATTCCTTTGGTTATAAAAAGCCCAAGTCCACTGCTTTTGAGGCCGGCATGGTCTCGCCCATCTTTGAGCTGCGAAAATCTGGAGAATAACCTAGATGCACCTTCTTTATCTATACCAATGCCGGTATCGGCAACACTTACAATAATATCAACAGGATTTCCGCTAACAACTTCCTGGCCAACTTTAACTGTAATTCCACCGGAATCGGTAAATTTGATAGCATTACTTAGAAGATTGTTCAATACCTGCTTCATACGTATCCTGTCAAAACTAGCCGTGGGAACGTCTGAGTCAAAAGAAGCAGTAATTTTTAAACCCTTTTCCACCGCGAGTGGTTCGAAACTGTCGATTTCCGTTCTGATTGCAGCTTCTATATCGCTAGGCTGACAAACGATATCGAATTTGCCAGCTTCTATTTTAGCAACATCCAGCAAATCGTTAACCAGTTCCAACATCGATTGCGAGGTTGAGTGAATAACCGAAATGTGGTGTTCAAGCTCGTCCTTTTTGAAAGTAGCTAAGCCTTCCTCGTTAATGTATTCAACAGTCGATTTGATAGTTGTTAGTGGCGCGCGCAGTTCGTGAACCATAAGCGCCATAAATTCTGACCTTAGCCTCTCCAAACTTTTGGCATCGGTTTCATCATAAAAAGTAACAACAACGCCCATCGGCTCGTTTGTTTTGTGGTTGATAACCCGGGTTGCCAGAACACTGAGAGTTTTGTTGTTAACCTCGACATCCATATGCCCCAATGGTTTGCTGCTTTTAAGCGCAGTTTCAAAGACCGTGCGTAGATCCAAATGCCCTTGTAATTTGTTCAAAACATCCAAAAGATCTGGGTCTGGCTGCAAGCCCAAAAGTTCTGCCATACGACCGTTAACAAGTTGCAATTGGAAGTGCTTATCAACCATCATCAAACCGTCTGAAAGAGATTCCACTGCTTGGTCTAACCTACCTTTTTCGGCCTTGAGCAAATCGTGCAAATTGGTAACCGCGGTTGAAACCTGTTGGGCCATGCGGTACAAAACTTCGGTATTTTTGTCGTTATAAATATTGGCTTTACTGGAAGAAATATTAATCAGGGCTACCAGTTTGCCGGAAACCACGATTGGCAAGTTAAAAAACGACTGCACGCGATCTTGCAACCTAGCATCAATTAGCCCGCCAGAAACGCCGTCTACAACGTCGCTTTCGATGACAACATCCTGAACCATCATCGTAAGCGCCGAGATCATTTTGAGTTTAATATCGCGCACATAAGGAGGGCTCACCGGTTCTTTAACATTGCACCAGAACTTCATTTTCTCGCCGCTTTTTACAGGCAGTACTATGTAGGAAATAACGCTATATGGAATTAAGCGTTCAAGTGAACCGCTGACAATTTGGATAATCTTGGTCGCGTCAAGCGCATAGCCTATTTGCGAACCAACCTCTCGCAACACATCCGCTTCGTACGCTTTTTGGGCCAGTTCGCCAGCGTTGCGTTTACTTTCACGCGCCAGCTTGTTATAGC
>JACPYZ010000030.1 GCA_016195765.1 Candidatus Curtissbacteria bacterium
AAGACTTTTGGGCAGTTGCCAAAGCCGCCAACCGCTTTATTGGGTTTAATAATATGGATTTTGACTTGCGTTTTATTTATCAACGCTGCGTCATAAATGGTGTACCACCAACTCAAAACTTAAGCTTTGCCAGATATCGCAACGACCCGATTTACGACATTATGTGGGAATGGCGAAAGTGGGCGAGAGAACCTAGTGTTTCTTTGGATACACTTGCCAAAGCACTCGGAATTCCAAGTAGTAAAGGCGGGGAAATTGAAGGCAAAGATGTTTGGAAAGCGTACCAGGATGGCAGATTGCCAGAAATCTGTGAATACTGCAAAAAGGATGTCGAGGTTACCAGAGCAATTTATCGCAAAATGGTCTACGCCGAACAGGAAAAACTACCTTTTTAACTATTTCTGGCCAATTTGTGCATCTATTGCATCAGCATCAGTAAAAGCCTGAGAAATAAGCGCAAGCGCTTGTCTCATTTCTTCAGGATTACCTTCTTTTAAAGCTTTATTTGCTTCTGCCTGCGCAACATAGTGTAGAAGCATGCGGTCATGGCTCTTGTCGCCAAAATGTTCAAATACTCGCAGCATTCTGCTTATGCCTTTTGTGTCCCCAGCCGAAGCAAGCTCGACAGCTGTGTTGTAATACTCTTCGAGTTCTTTGTTTAGGCTTGCCGGATCTGCCAATTCAAGCTTGGCAATTTCTTCTTTGGCATCTACTTCTGTTGTTATTGATAAAATTAAATCGCGAGCGCGGTTCAGTGGGGATTCGTCCATATCCCTAGTTTAACAAATAGTTTGTGATGTATGATTAATTTGTGCTATTTAAGTTACTTCTACCCATCTTAATAGTCGCATCTCTGGCCGGTGTTTTTTTATTCTGGCAAACCAAACAGATCCCAAAAGTTCAAACACAAGCAAGAAGTATTAACGCGTCTCCCAAACCAACAGTAAGCACATACACCAATAGGCAATATGGTTATTCCATAAATTATCCAGCAGATTGGGAAGTTCAAGATTTCCCAAACAACAATTCCGGTGCCAACTTTTTCCCCAAAAATAGCGGTGGCAACTTTCAAAGTGTAATTGCCGTTATCGACGTTCACCCCAAAACCGCGAACGAAAGCAACCAGCCGCTTAACGAATTTATAAAAACCGCAGGCATAAACGAAATTCAAAATTACAAAAAGTTAAATTCTTCCAAAGAAATCAAAACAGATTCTGGTTTGCTTGGTTGGGAAACAACTTGGGTCGTTCAAGGAATAACAGTAATGGGGGCAACAAGCCCCAGTTCATCTTTTATAAGCACCCCAATTACTTATTTTGAGATGCCCGACGACAAAACAAGCACGCTTCAAATTACCTTGCAAAACAAAGATTACCAAGACGGTTACGAAAACATGCTAAAAACTCTCCGATTCAGCAAATAATCAAAGGAACATTTATTATTAACACATGAATACCGAGCTTCGAGACATCTTGACCGGCATTAAAAGGGCAATAGGATTTCTTAGTCCAGACGAAAAAAGAAACCTAGTTATTGCTACTTTCTTAATGGCTCTTGCCGGCCTTCTTACAAATGTACCGGCCATTATTTTGGGTGAACTAGTCGATAAACTTTTAAAGAAAAATGGAGAATTTGGCCTCGTCGCACCATTTATCGCACTTATTATAATTGCGATCTTATTAAGAGAAGCCTTGACAATAATAAGAAAATATTTAATTGAAAATATTGCCACTAAAACCGACAAGGAGCAAACGGTAAAAGTAATTGAACATTTATTAAAAGTAGACATAAATGGATTTTTGCATGAACAACAAGTCGGCTCTTTACATGGAAGAATTTTTAGATCGATGCAAGGACTTATTCGTATTATAAAACTAACTTTTTTAGACTTTGCACCCATTTTCTTTACGGCTATCGCAGCCATAGGTATTGCTTTGTTTCAAAAGCCGTTAATTGCCTTTGTAATGATTCTCGTAATACCGACGGGGCTGCTTCTTATTGTTAAACAAGTTTCTTCTCAAAAGGGAATCCGGGTTGCTTTACTTCGAGGTAAGGAGAAAGTGGACGGTAAGGTAGTTGAAATGTTAGGAGGCATAGAAACGATTCGAGTACTAAACACTGTACCTTACGAAGTAAATAAAGTAGAAACAATTGCCGAAAATCAAAGAAAAATTGAAATGCGTCACCACATCTATATGGCATTATTCGATTCGGCGAAATATTTAAACGAAGGCTTTGTCTATATTGTTGTGATAGTTCTCTCAATATATCTCGCTTCCCAAGGAGTCATCACAAAAGGCGATATTTTAGTATACGCCGTTTTATTTATAAGCATTACTGGCCCACTGCGGGAAGTCCACCGAATACTAGACCAAGCGCATGAAAGTTCAATACAGGTAAACGATTTATATAACCTTCTGCATCAACCACTCGATATCTCTTTTGACAAAGAGAGTGTCGGAGATAAAAACGAGCGTACTTATAAAGGACCCGTCGTTTCTACAAAAAACCTCTCCTTTGCCTATGATGTGAACAAGAAAACAGGAATAATAAAAAACATTACCCTTAATATAAATAAAGGGGAGACGGTTGGTATTGTTGGAGCTTCCGGCTGCGGTAAAACCACTTTCGTTTACATAATACTAAATTTAATTCACGGTTATGGCGGAGAAATAAAATTGTTTAACGAAAATCTAGCAGATATTTCCAGACAAGATATTGCAAACCAGATCGCGTACGTTCCTCAAAAACCATTTATATTCTCAGGCTCCATTAAAGAAAACATCATCTATGGGCTGAACAAAAATGTTGCAGATAGCGAAATTGTAAGTGCCGCAAAAAATGCCAATATTTATGACGAAATACAAAACGGACTTGGCGGCTTAGATGGTAAGGTTTCTGAAGACGGTAACAATTTAAGCGGTGGCCAAAAACAAAGGTTGGCAATCGCCCGGGTTATGCTAAGCTCTCCCGAACTAATCATCTTCGACGAAGCAACTTCGGCTTTGGACAATACCAATGAAGCAGCCATTCAGAAAAACATTGAAAGGATATTTAAAGGCAAAACTGTCATTTGGATCGCCCATAGGTTAACAACCCTTAAAAACGCAGATAGAATTTTGGTTTTCGACAAGGGGAGAATAGTCCAAGATGGCACATTTAACAATTTGTCAGCAGAAAAAGGTTTGTTTCAAGACTTCCTGATGCAAAAAACGGTCAACTCATAAGTTTTAGGTCTCGCGGGGCAAATATACAATATTGCCCCATAGTGAGTTGATTTTCTATAAATTTTCTGATATCATTACTTATTCCTAATATGAATGATTTTGTATCAACACCTTGCATACGTTGTGGCAAAGACCGAATTTTTAAGAAATCCTGGAAAGAAAAGCTCGACAATAAAGGCACGATGATGACAATTGTCGAAGCTATTTGCCCAGACAAAGACTGCCAAAAGATAGTTGACGCTATGTTTGCCGAAAAAAGAGAGAAAAGAATTGCGGCGGAAAACCGCAACAAAAGCATCAAGCTTAAACCAACCCCTGAAGCTCCAATTAAGCTGAACTAATTACAAAATCCATATGCTAAAAGACGCTTTAATACCCAACCCAGAAATTGTGCCTAAAACTCAAAACGGGCATAATGGAGGCGAAATTCCTCCTCAAAGACCGGTTGCTATGGGCACACCAGACGACAATCGTCCTAGAATGACAATTGGAGAGTTTCTTCAAAGGCACGGAATAGGCGAATACAGCCTTAAACAAGTAGATGGAACCACCCTGCCTACCTTTACCCCCACAAGAAACAATAACTGAGCCCCAATCCGAAATTTGCACCGAACCATTGGCTTTGATAAAATGCCCGTTTGCTGCACCAATTTACTCCTGCTCATAATATAGTCTGAAGTTAGCCGCTGCAAAGCCTATAGACTTGACTTTTTCATGGGAATACCCTATAATATGCAACCTAAAACTGGGTTTCGACCCAAATACATGGCTGCCCGAAAACACAAAAAAAATTCACAAATTAGCCTTAAGTTAAAGCTTGCTACATACCTATTGGGAGTAGTCCTTGTTCTACCAATTTTAAACACAACAACTAAGGCTCTTGCCAAAACCGAACCTATTAAGCTAGAAAGCGGCGTAATTGTCGCAGCTGCTTATCGCAACGAGCTTCAAGACCAAGAAGCAAAAGTCCAAGAAAACACCATTTCCTACGCACAAGTTGAGCCTAGCGTACGGTCAGCTCCAGCCATGCCCACGCCTATGCCTATAAATACAGGGGATGATGCTGTTTGGGATAAGCTTGCTGCCTGTGAATCTGGTGGCAATTGGAACACAAGTACCGGCAATGGCTATTATGGTGGTATTCAGTTTAGTCAAGGCAGCTGGAACGCTGTGGGAGGCTCAGGATCGCCTTCTCAAGCCACACGCGAAGAACAAATCCAAAGAGGTAAAATCCTACTTGCTCATGGAGGCTGGGGTAACTGGCCAACCTGTTCCCGCTCTTTAGGTTTAATATAACCTATAGTTGACAAATATCCAGTCGATTCAGTAAAATACCCATTCATGGCAGCTCCAAGCGAAGGCGCACAACCAAATGAAATTACAGCAAACGTTGAACGCGTAGGCAAGTTAATTGCTCAAAAAAAGCAACAACTCGCCGAAAAGCTTTCGGTACTCAGCACAATAATCCAACCGGTATTTGATCCAGAAAGCAGATTGCAAAGCCTACAAATTGCGACCCGAACAGAAATTTTACGTCTACCCACATACCAAGCTGCAATCGAAAGAATAATAGCCTCACAAGGCATCGAAACCCCAATCGACGCTATCTTTGTGGAAGACATACTCATTGTGGCCGACATCGTACCTCATGGAGGAGATGACGCACTCTTCGCTTCACATTTGAGAGAAATTGTAACCAGAGCCTGGGATAACCTTAAACTCCGAAGGCTAAGCCAAAGAATGGAAGCAGAAGGTGAAAAAGAACACGCTGTCGAAATTAGCAGTGGTAGAATCTTCAAATTCCACCTATCAGAAGACCAGGAAAGAGTACGTATGGATTTTCCGCTTGTTGCCGACCCTAGCAAAGAAAATGTCAAACTTGGACCAGAAGCCGTTGTGCAAATTCTTGGCGCTCCACTCACGATAACAGATTACGATAATATTGCCCAAACCTTACTCTCTTTGCCGGGCCAGGCTGGACAGGTTATGAGGGCTTATTTTCAAGCTGTAGATACCTGGGCAGAGCTTGCAGCTTCAGGAGTTCCATCAGAAGCGGCAAGAGAATCCAGGTTCATAAGATCGGTTGCCGTGCGTCAGGTAGTAGGTGGAACAGAAGACCCTAATGTTTCACCATTTTGTGACATTCCACTAAACGCAATATTTTTAAAAGCGCGAAATAAGTACCGTGAAATGAACAAGGGCCCTCTTCCTCAGCCTTTTGAAAATTAATTTACTTCTCCTGATATAATCAAGTTATGGCCAAAATGAACGCTGAAGAAGCTAAGAAAAAACTAACCCCAGAACAATACAACATTTGTTTCCTAAAAGGCACAGAGCCACCTTTTTCTGGTAAATACACCGACGTTTTTGATAGCGGCATGTACCATTGTGTGGTATGCAATACACCACTTTTCTATTCGGACGCCAAGTTTCATTCTGATAGTGGCTGGCCCAGCTTTGACAGGCCAGTTGATGAAAAAAACATTAAATATGAAGATGACAACGACATGGGCATGCACAGAGTTGAGATAATCTGCAATATTTGTGGTTCCCATTTAGGCCACGTATTTGATGACGGCCCAACGGCAACGCGCAAGCGCTATTGCATCAACTCGCTCGCCTTGGAATTTAAACCTAAAGAAAAGTAACTAAATCTTGCACCCAAATCGCCATCCACTGTAGAATCTTGCACTCATGACGCCTGATTACGAAAAATTGCACGCAGAAGGGGTGGTGGTAGACGAAAGTGTTGGTTATGTCATGGTCAGCACAACCAAATTCACCCCAGAGCTGGAAGCAGTCGTTGCGTTAATGACTCCGGTTTCTGCTATTTCCAGTCGCGAAACTTTTCATATACTCGGAATAACAGGGGACGTTAGAGGCCAAAGACACCTCGATATTGCCGGCGGATGTTCAGATCACACTGCAGAACTTTTAGCACGCGGCGCAGAGGCCTACAGCGTTGATCCAAAGTATGGTGATATCGAAGCAATCATTGCCCAGGCACGTAAACATATTGAAGGATCACCAGCTGCAAATGCCGCAACAGAAACAATCGCGCTTCAAAGATTTATAGAATCGGCAAGCCAAGACCCGAGCCACTACCGCACCGGTTACGCAACCGCCTTAGATTTCCCAAACGATCATTTTGATAGAGTTTCCTGTTTTAGATTCATGCTAAGCCATATGAACATCCAACCAGACATGTTAATTGCAGCCGTTGCGGAAGGCATTCGCGTACTGAAACCAGGTGGAACCTTCACCATTTGCCCAACTGAACGCAAAGAGCCTCTAAATGGCTTTGCTCAAGCAAACGAACTTTGTAGAGAAATGTTACATGTTTGGCTGGATAGCAATCCCAGAATAAGACACTACGGCAAAGAATTTAGATTAAATGGCAAAACTGCCGTAACATCACTGGAGATAGAAAAACTAGCCCGATAGTAGCCATTGCACTATAATAGCCGCGTCAACCGCGCCCACAAACCAGAAATGGCCAAACCAGAACAAAAGTCTATAATTCGCAACGTATTTGCAGTCTTCTTAGACAAAATTGAATACACCAGAATTTTCCCAAATGTTGTAAGAGTCCTTTTGTGTATCCTAATCGGAATTATTCTTTTTTCCATTGCCGGCGGCGTCGCCAAAACATTTATCGATGCTTCAACCGTCATGGAAAGCCCTTTAGAAGAAATTCTAAGAAAAATAATTGTGGATGTGCTGATTCTTTTGGCAGTTGTTGAAATTTACAAAACAACTTACACCTATTTTTCGGAAGGCAGAGTAAGGGTAACTTACATCGTAGACACAGTTTTGGTTGTAATGCTTTCGGAAGTAATCAGCAGTTGGTTTAAAAACGATCATTCCTCGAAACTTTTAATGCTTATTGCCATACTGGCAGCTCTTATGGGAATTAGAATTTTGGCAATTTATTTTCACCCAAAAAAAGAGGGCTAACTATCACCTTCTTTTAGAACTTCTTAAACTTTCCACAATCGCATGGGACATTTCAAAAAACCAGAGCTTTCAATACGCTCTGGTTTTTAGTTCTTACAGTAAATTACTTAACCCCAGATTCCGAAATTTGCGGAGGCACGGCCGCCTCAACAGACCTTGGAAAGGGGTACACATTTTGAATGCCAACCCTGACCGGCTGACCGTTAAAGGTTGCGCGCTCATCTGGTACGTGGGACTGGTCTGGAACCAAAATATCAGCAAGCTTTGGCTGCCTACGTGGTGCAATCTCACCAGGGTCCGGAACAAAACAGTCTGCTGTAAATCTGTCACCCATAACCACATTTTAAAAAGTTAAAAGAGAAACTGCTTGACTTAATGTGGACTAAATGTGGACAGATCAGTTATCGTGCCAGTCTTCACCAACACTAACCTTAATTTCTTTTTCCGCATCTTTGCCGGCATCGTTGTAAGCTTTGACCTTTATAGTGTGCTTGCCGTTGCCGGTTGAATAGTTAAATTTATACGGCCCATTAGCATCTGTTTTTGTGTCGTGAATATTGCCATCAACATAAAATTCTACCTTGGTTATTTTCTTGCCAGTGGAAACATTCGCCTCTGTTTCGAAAGTGGAATCGACACGAGCATGATCATCAGGATGAGAAATGCTTACTTTAATATCCTAACGTCTTTTCGACAGTACAATCTCGAGTTGGCTCTGTGCCTTTTATAAAGTATTCGCTGCGCTTTGGCAGATCACGACAAGGCAGGCCTCCACCTAAAGCATCAATTTCTACAGCGTTCACATTGTCTGGCTTGCCAAAAGTCTCCGCACTTTTTCCCTCGAGTGCCGTTTGCATAATACGATTCCAAATCGGCGTGGCCCCAGTTACTCCAGAAGAAATCTTAGGATCCATTACTGAATTGTCATTGTTGCCGACCCAAACCCCAGCAACTAGCGAAGGGGTAAAACCGACCGCCCAGTTATCACGTTTATCGTCTGTTGTTCCCGTTTTGACAGCAACTGTCTTGCCCGGGATTACCAAAAGTGAATTTGAACCGAAAGCAGCGCTGCGGGCGTTGTTGTCAGAAAGTATGTGTGATATTAAAAAGGTGACATCGCGGCCCATAACATCTTTACCTTTAAAATCCTTTGCTTCTTCTAAAACTTTTCCGCTACGATCTTCGACTTTTAGAATAGAAACAGGCTCGTGATAAGTACCACCAGAAGCTAAGGTTCCGTAGGCATCTGTCAGCTCGAGCAACTTAACTTCGCCACCGCCAAGAGTTACCGCAAGACCAAAACGTTTCAAATTATCATCAGTCGGCTCCAAATTTTTAAGCCCAGCATCATAAGCCGTACGCAACATGTTTTTAACACCGACCAAAGCAAGCATTTTAACGGCCGGAATATTAAAGGAATTTCCTAAGGCAAAACGAACCTGAACTGGTCCACGGAATTTACCATCATAGTTAACTGGTTTGTAAGGTGGTTGCCCGCCACCTCCGGGAAATTCTGTCGGTACATCCATAAGTAAATAAGCGGGGGAATAACCGGCTTTAAAAGCAGTGGCATACGTGAAAGGCTTGAGCGCAGAACCTGGTTGCCTTAGCGAAGTTGCCACGTTTACCTGACCATCATAATCTTTCGCAAAGTAATCTTTGGAACCGACCATCGAAAGAATTTGTCCGGTTTTAGGATCCATTACAACCGCCGCACCGTTACCAACTTTAAGCGGAGCCACTTTGGCAACTTCTTCTGTGACAATG
>JACPYZ010000027.1 GCA_016195765.1 Candidatus Curtissbacteria bacterium
GTTGTCTTAATACATCTGCCGGGCAAGTTGTGGCATCACAGCCAATTAAGGCTGCTTGTTTTACGTGTTCTGGGCTGCGGACAGAAGCAAAAAGAATCTTTGTTTCAATATTATAGTTGTCGTAAATTGCGCGAATTTCTGCAACCATGTCGATTCCTGTCTGGCCAATGTCATCGAGTCTACCCACAAATGGGCTAACAAGATAAGCACCTAGTTTGCCGACCAGTAAAGCTTGATTGGCACTAAAAACCAGAGTCATATTGACTCGAATTCCTTCTGCTTTTAATTTTTGCAGAGCTTTAAGCCCTTCTGTTGTGGTGGGGAGTTTGACGACAACATTTTTACCAAGCGCCGCTAGTTTTTTGCCTTCTTTTACCATGCTTTCCGCATCCTCTGACAGAACTTCTAGGCTGACATTATCTTTGACGGTTGAGAGAATCTGTTTTACGGCGTCTTTGTAGGGCACGCCAGCTTTGGCTGCCAGGGAAGGATTAGTGGTAACACCGTCTATAATACCAAGTTGCGCCATTTCGCGGACTTCGTCCGGATTGGCGCTGTCGATGAAAAGTAGCATTTAGGCGTTTAAAGTATCTAGTATCGAACAATTTAAGTCAATACTTCTTTTTTTCATATGACACTTGATACCTGATATATGAAACTTGATACAATAAAACTGTGAGCCGTAGCCTGCTTGTTTTTTTAGTTGGTCTTATTTTGGTTGGATTTGGCTTTTATCTATATTCGACTGACCAAATTAGTCTTGTTTCCCCTATTCCCAAAGTATTTGGTGCTAGTAAACAGGTGAGTTTGCCCGAAAACACCTGGTTTCCAAAAGAAATTCCCATTAAAAAACCATACGATCTTAACCTGAGCGCAAATTCTGCAATTTTGGTTAACTATGATACCAACGAGATTATTTTTTCTAAAAACATGCATGGCAGGCAGCCTGTTGCTTCTACTGTCAAAATAATGACGGCGCTTTTGGCCCTGGAAGCAAACAAATTAAACGATCTTTATTTGGTTCCAGAAAGCGCCACAAAAATTGGCGAAGATAGCATGCTTTTAAAAACAGCGGAAAAGCTGACTATGCGGGACATCCTTTATGGCTTGATGCTCGTTTCTGGTAACGATGCCGCGGCGACCATTGGTCAGAACGTTTCTGGCAACCAGGATAAATTCGTTAATTTAATGAATGATCGCGCCAAGCAGCTTGGTGCCAAAGACACTAAGTACATAAATCCTTCTGGTTTGGACGAGGATGGCAAAACACAGTATTCTTCGGCTTACGATTTGGCAATAATTGCTCACTACTTGTGGGAAAATTATCCAGCGATTCGTGATATTTCTTCTACTTACCACTATTTGATTCCAGCCAGTTCTGACCATCAAGATTATGAACTTTACAATGGTACCAATCTATTGACAACGTACCCAGGTGTTCGGGGAATTAAGCCGGGGTTCACATGGGATGCTGGTTGGTGTTTGGTAACTTATGTAGAAAATAACGGCAAGCGTTTTATTGGTGTTGTTCTAGGTAGCCAAGATAGACGAGGAGAGATGAAAGAGGTTTTAGATTACGGTTATGCCTATTATGGCATTAAAATTTCGCATCCCGGGCTTGATCTGCAAGCTCCTATTTAAATATACCAGACTGGAACCTTTTGCCTTCGTATTTGCCAGCTTCATTCCAAACAACTGTTGCACCTAGATCGTCTAAACGTTTAGGCGCAACGCCTATCACTTCATCAAGGTGGTTGGTGTGTTGCGTGTGGCCAACTGCAAAAACCCAAGCATCTTCTTGGTTGGCTTGGTACAAGATATCGTTCATATCCGTTTGAATGCCGGTGTATGTTCCTTCACCGCAAGCAGCATCGACTATTGTTCGAGTCCAGGGCATAGATCCTTTGTTTTCTGCGCCCAAAATGGAAATTAATCTTTCTGTTGGCATTTCACTTTCCGGTAAATAGTTGGGGCAATCCAACATGCTCAAGTACTCTGCTTCAACCTGTATTATTTCTGCAAATATTGCAGCAACTTGAATTGCTCTTGCGCTTGCGGAACTCAGAACACGAACGTTTTTAACTTTGCCATATCTAATTGCCAAATGGTCCTTCATAACTTTTAGGGCTATCGCGGTTGTCGCTGCTTCTAGCATTGCTTTGTTTGTAAGAAAGTCTTCAAAGTTGTTTGGCCACCTCATTGCTTCGATTTTTTGCCTGGTTTCATCCAGGGCTGCGGTTTCTGGTTTTAAAAGTTGTGCACCGTGGCGGAAAAAAACTAGCGGACCGTGTGGGCCATGATCCAGTAAGTGGTTTTGAAGCTCGAAAATGTTGTCTCGGTCGGGAACTCTTAGCTCGCTGGGGGGAACTCCGAGTTTTGTTGCAAGATAACGCTGAAAACCGTTGATAATCAGCACGTCCTCGTAACCCGCGATCAAACTTTCATATGTGGGCCGCCAGCTTCGAGTGGCTTCGATAACTGCCTTAAGCCTTGGGTCTTCTAGAGCAGCTGGGTTAGTTTCGTAAAATTGTGGTCTTTCGCTTGCCATAGCGGGGAATTTTATCTCTTAGGGCCATATAAATCAAACATGGGTGGCTTTATGGTAACTAGCCTAAGCGTATTGCAGAGTGGAGACAGCTTTTGTTTGAATTTCAGGTGGTTGTAATTCTTCGGATGTTTCTTTTCTCCTGGCATCAAGTTCCCTTTTGTACACCAGGTATAGAAGTCTTTGAGTAATTACTCTGGCACCATTTGTGGCAATAGAATGTCTTAAGTTTTCGGCCATTAGCTCACGTTCTAAGTCTTCGCTTTCCATTTCTCTTCCCGCCATTTCACTTGCAATGGCACTTTCTAAACGTTCCCAGTTACCCATCCCCTCATTCCATACCCCAGGTCTATTTATTAAAACAATTACTTCTTCTTGCGTTAGGCCTAGCGCATTTAGACGGTCGACCACCCATAAGGCGGCATTGAACTTAGCCGGTTCTAAGTGCTCGTATAGAGGATCTCCTACGACACCCTGCACTAAGTCTTCGTGTGACATTTGTTTAATCCTTGCTTGGTGGATCCTATGTGCTTGTGCTTCTATCAGTTCCGCGATCGCTCTTCCTTGCCCAAATACGTACTGAAGGGCGTGAAGCATTTCATGACTATGAACTTGAGTGTAATACGGTTGAGTACCAGTAGTTGCGAGTTGTCTAATTGTTTCTCGTTGGCTTGGTCTTTTGTGGTAGATGTCGACGACCATGGGCCCCGCATAATACCTGCCGCCGGCTTCTGGTTTGCCCGGTACTTGGCGAGTTGCCCAGTTCACTCGGACAGCGTCTTTTATGGAGCTATGCCTAGACGGAACGAATGTAGTTCGAGATAAGTAATTCACTTCGTCGTAATTTGCTAACAAATTCGTATCTCTTCTCAAAACTTCACCAAGCTCGTGATGGATGCGTCCTAAATTGTTTTGAGACGCCGCTAAACGCAAGACAAAGTCGATTTCTGCTGTGTTGAGGATGCTGGTTCTAAGCACGGTCATTTCCAATTTCTTAAGACCCCAAAGAAAAGCCGGGTCTTCTGGGAAGGCTCTTGGCCCATCTTCCAAGCGTCTGCCATCTAAAGACGCCGGTACGTGGCCCGGTTTAAAGTGCGCTCTTTCCGAATAAAAGTTGCTGGCGAAAACTAGTTTAGCTTCTAAAGACATTGAATAATTATCTTAAAAGAGAAAGTTGTTTTATATTTTCTTTTTGTAAATAGGCAGCTGTACGTTTGGAATTTGTTGTTGCAAAGCCTTTAAATTGTGCAAGATCAGGAATCGAACTTATTCCAAATCCACCAGCACCAATTATCTTGATGGCTGCAAAGTAACAAGCGGAAACAGCCGCAGCCTTCAAATCTCCATCCGTCCTAGAAGCTTCAGATATAAAAACAGTTGCAAATACATCGCCTGCACCGGTTGGGTCGCCCGCCTCTCCTTCTTCTAGATCAAAAGCACCGACATTTACAGGTTCTTCTTCTTGTGCTAGTAGCGCTACACCATTGGCACCTTGTGTAAAGGCAACCATTTTTGATTCGTCAACAATTTCTCTCAATAGTGATTTATGCACGCGACCGTCTATATTAACGTCTTCATCACTTAGAACAATCGTTGCTTGAGGAAGATTCATATAGTCACGCCATTTCTTTTGATAAACTCTTCCGTCTAAATCCACTCTTCGAAAACAACCCTGGGGCGTTATGCTGACAGATTTGGCGCCGGGGTATCCTCTTGCAACATCCATGTGTACTTCATCAATTACAGGGGCTACCAAAACAACAGCTCCATCGAAAAGTGCAGGACTAACATTTAAATTTATATCTAGTGGAGTAATATCTTGCTGTATCTGGGTTACTCTTTGTGTACGATTGCCTTTTGAATCGTAAGTATTTTCAAACGAAGTAATGCTGTCAGGGCCAGATGGTAAGAGCCATATATTAGGTATGTCTCGATGATATGGGAGAACATGTACGTCAACGCCCAATTTATTCAGCTCTGCAATGTATGGATGATCGGTTGGGCATCTAGTAATTATGTGCGCTTCCATTCCAAGTCTTGCAGCTGTGACAGCAGCATAAGACACGCCTCCGCCAAGGTGCTCTTTAGGTACTTGCTTGTTCGGAAGATCGTTTGTTATGTGCCCAATTGCAACAAATCTTTCACTCACACGGTGAAATATACACTAAAAACCAAAAATTATACAACTATAGGGCTTGTCGGGGAGAAAGGACTTGAACCTTCGGCCTCTGCTTCCCAAAAGCAGCGCTCTAGCCAACTGAGCTACTCCCCGAGTGTATCTTATTCTACACAATTTGTATGGTGGGTCGTCTGGGGATCGAACCCAGAACCTATCGCTTAAGAGGCGATTGCTCTAACCAGTTGAGCTAACGACCCAATCTTTGTGCGCCTGGACATCTCTCGCTGGAACACCATTTTCGATAGTTTACTCCTAACTTTCAAGAAGCTCCAAGCGCTGAACCAATATTATAGCGAAAAGGACTTAATAAAACATGCTAAATTGGAGGAGAAATCCAATGTTTAGCTATAAAAAGCGAAATGACGCTAAAGCTTCAGACCTTATCAATTCAGCTCTTTATGACGAAAAGAGTTTTTACCAGGCATTTATCAAGGATTTAAGTAGCTGCAGAGAAGAAGTTTTCATTGAAAGTCCATATATTACAAATCAACGAATGAGACTATTTAGGCCAATATTTGAAAAACTAGTTAATCAGGGAGTCAGAATCAACATCATGACCAGAGATCCCAAAGAGCATGATTTGCCACATGAGTATCAAGCAGAAGATGAGATCAGGAATTTCGAGAGTGTTGGTGTTCAAACATTATTATGTGTAGGAAACCATCACAGAAAATTGGCTATATTAGATCGAAAAGTGCTATGGGAAGGCAGTTTGAACATACTTTCCCAGGCAAACAGCCGAGAAATTATGCGAAGAATAGAAAGTCGAGAGCTTGCCTTGCAAATGCATAATTTTCTAAAGTTAGAAAACTTTTTATAAATATTGTTATACTTCAAACATGGAAAACCAACATTCGGAAGAAGAAATTGAAAAAGCTCTAAATTATTTAAGGTTAAATCACCCTGACCTGGCTAACCGAGATGAAGCTATTAAATTGCTAGATGGTATGCAGGACTTTGCTGAAGATTTTGTTGCTTCGCTCTCAAAAGAAAATAAAACCGAAGAAAGCTAAAAAGGCAGGACGTCTTTAGATTTTACTTTTAAAATCTTTAACAAATTTTTGAGAGTCTTTAACGAAGCAGTGACTTCACCTCTTTCTAAACGTGCGTAATGATTAACGTTTATTCCAGCTTTTTCAGCCACCCCACTTTGAGTCAGGCCAACTTTCAGCCTTGCTTTCTTCAAATTTTCACCAATCTGACTATTCGTCATGAAGATAGTATGTCACTTTCCAATTATCTGCTCTAGTCTCTGAATTTTGATTTGCTAAAATGATGCTATTTCCTTTAAAACACCGTCCATGCTATTTAGTCCTACCAAGTAAAATTTATTGTGTCCCTTATTCAATTTCTCCCACAAGTTACCAAGCTCAACTTTATACGCTGTGTCCTCGTTGCTTAATCGATCCTCACCTTTATATTCAACAAGTAGGTACTTTCCGCTTTTTGTTTTGATGATAAAGTCAGGATAAAACTTGTTTGGTCTCCACCCCTGAAGATAGAAATCTACTTTTTCTCGACTCCTAAACCACCGGTTTTGCATAATTGATACCATCAGGCGTCAGTGCATAATAACTCCGGTCACCTCTTTGCGTTTCACTAGCCATACCGGCTGCGCAAAGCCCTTCTTGAAGATATTTGAGTTCAAGTGATGTACGTTGCGGTAAGGAAGCGTCTAGTGGCCAAACGGTCTTTAAGCTATTTAAAATCGCGCCTATTGGTTTTGGCTCGGAAGATAGTCCGTGAACAACGACTGCGCCTTTCAAGTCCGCGTTACATAGTCCAAAAGCAACCCTGTCGAAAAGTTGCAACCCTGTGGCTGTAATACCACTACCCTCTGGTAACGCAACTTCAATGGGACGCATTGATGATGGAGTCCAAGAACGACGCCAGCTTTGGGGATTTAAAAAGTCAGGCCTTGAACCTGAAGCAGTTAGATCTGCAAAGGAATCGGTAATATGTAAGCCGCGCTCTGGTGGGGACATTAAATTCGACTAAAGATACAACGTCCGAACGGTGGTGTCAATCTTCCCTAAACCTAGAGACAACAGGCAATTTTAGTTATTCAAAAATTCGCATAAACTTAAACGGGAGTCAGCCTCGATTTTCCATAAGCATCATTAACCTGCTCGGGCAAATTAAATAGTGTTTTTGATTCTTACAAAAAGTGTTATCATAAAAGTTAGCTAGACTGAAACTTGAATAGCTTGCTCGACTGTTTTCACTTGGTAGGTTGCTTTCCCACCATCTACAGTCGAGCTTTTTAAAGCGCCATGCCAACTTTAAAAAGGTCAATTATTGGCAACTTGCGAACTAGATTTGGCTACGACAGTGGGCGTTTGCAATGTTATAGGATATAAGTTATAATGGCCCGTTATGAGCTTAGTTGAGCGATTTGAAGGGCGAATTCAGGGATTTTCCAAAGCCATCCAAAAATCTCAAGATTTTGGGGAAATAGGCACGATTAGAACTAGAACTATACCCTGGTTAACAAATAAACAAGCCAACTTAAGCGCTGCTCGTGATCTTTTAGTTGAAGCGGAAGCTGAATATAGCCAGGCAGGAGCCGACTATTTGGATGAGACAATTGGAGACGACGAGTTTGAGGCTGCTCATTCGAAAATTTTATCCTCAAGATTATTTCTAGAACAAGAACTTTTGTCCAGGCCCAGAAAAAGGGCAGAAGCCGTTAAACCGGTTATAGGAGAAGAAGTTGAGCCTGAAGAGGCTCTTGTTGCTATGCCAACCCTCCCAGCCGTGGTAGCACCTCAAGAGCGTGCAGTAACCGTTAGGCAATTTAGGCCTAGTCAAGACTTTGTTCGAGTCGCAGAATGGGTAAACAGAGTGATTGGTAGCCGTGAGAATGTGGGAGCCCAAATAGACAACTTACAAAGCATGATGGCCGA
>JACPYZ010000028.1 GCA_016195765.1 Candidatus Curtissbacteria bacterium
AATCTTGGCACATGTTCTCCTAGGCGCCGCCTGGTACGTGAACAGGCATTTTCAGTTCATAAAAACAAGCAAAAACAAAACAAGGGCATAATTGCCCTTGCCTTGTATACTTGGTTGAATCGTTTGACTACGCTCTAAAAAAGAGCATTCGACCAACAAAAATAACGACTATCGCTCCAATTACCGCCACAATTAAACTATAAAGATTAAAACCGGTAACACCGGGTTGACCCAACATACTCATAATAAAGCCGCCTGCAATTGCTCCAACAATTCCCAACACAATATCACCAACCATTCCTTGGCTGGCGTTCGTTTTCATGGCAATCGATGCAATCCATCCTGCCAGTCCTCCCAAAATAACCCAGAGCAAAATATTCATATCTTATTTTCACCCCCTTAAATTTAGCTTTTTTTCTTGAGCGCTTCTGTTTTGCCGTTGATTTGCTTTTTTGCCTTAGTGATTCCATTACTCGTTTCTTCGAGCAATTTCTCTGATCTTTTGACAGCTCCATTTAACTGCGTCTGACCAGAACTAAAACTATCGAGCGCTCTTGCCCGGCCTTTGTCGACACTTTTTAGTATTTGTTTACGTTTGTTTTTGTCCGCTAGTACAACTGCGACTGCACCAGCAGCTGCCCAAAACGCGGCGGTAGCAACTTTTCCTTTTATGTTTGCACCTGTGCTATTTGCCATTATCTTCTTCTCCTACCTCGAATAAACTGCACGTTTAGTAAGAGGGGAGCCTTCTCAAATCAGCCTTACTGTCTTACAATGTTTATATGAGGTCTCTGCTCCTCCTTGTATTGATTCTTTCTGTGGTAGGACTACCGCTCTACCTTTATGCTCAAAAACACCTGAGCACTCCAAAGCCGATCGTTGTAGAAACAGCAAAAACCTTGCCAAAGTATCCAACCGCAAAATATTGGCTCGTTGATGAGGGCAAACAGCTTTGTATTGAACAATTGTTTAATTGTGGAAATTCCATTCCGGTTACTTTTACAACAGAAGATAAATGGGAAAGTATCTACGGCTATTTTCGTCAAGAAATGGCTTATTACAATTGGACCACCAACAGTCAGGTTTTTACTTCTGTGCCAGGTAGCATTGTTTTTGGAAGAGACAATTGCCAAGCAATTCTTTCTCCAAACTATGGTTTTATGCAAAAAACCACACAAAACTACAAAATCGATCTTACCTGCCAGCCCAAAGAACCCGGCCAATAACTTGTGCTCTTTTAATCGGAGCCATCACAGCACTTTTGTGCTTGTTATCGCCCCGAACAAAGATTGTTTCATCTTCTACTTTAGTAACCCGCTTAACATAACAAGTTCCTTTTTCTTTAAAAACAATGGGGGAGCCTTCGTGAATGTTTGACCAATTAAAAGTGAACAGGCGGTCACCAGGTTTATAAGTCGGCATCATGCTTTCTTCTTCAACAACAAAATATGAAAACGGGGGTTTAAATTTCAAGCTTACTTACCAAGAAGTTTTTTCATCGGAGCAGACGGGTTATCAGAAACCGCTCCAGAAATATCTTCTGCAGGTTCTTTTTTGGCTTCTTTAAAAATACTGTCAATCTCGCGACAGGCTGCCATTAGCTCTTTGGCTTTTTGGGCGCTGACTTCTGTTTTGTTATCTGAACAAAGATTGACAGCTTTCCAAACCTTTTGGTGAAGATCTGGCCATTTTTCAAAATGCTCTGGTTTGAAAAAATCAGCCCATAAGGTAACGAGCTGTTCTTCGCACAAAGCCGCGTGCTTTTCTTTGACATGCACGCACCTTATAAAGTTATTCCTATCCTTGAGGCTGGGTTTATCCATGGGGATTGCTTCCATAACCTCGACCATACGCTCAATGGTGTGGGCTGCCATGAGAAGAGTGTTTGTCTCATAAATTCCACAGGGGATGTCGCAATGAGCGTAAGCAACTTGAGGCCTAAAAATTGAATCAAGCAGTTTTAAAAACATTTATTTTAAAAGGTACTTTTCGAACCTTATGGAAGGTATAAGCTTTTTTGTGGACAAATAAGTTAATAAATTAGAAGTAAATAAGTAAGAAGCAGAGATTCCCAGCGTAAAAATAGATCTTTCCAAAATTACAGTTGGGATTAAACCGATCCAAACTGCAGCTGGAAGATTAAATGCCCAAATCCAAATAGCACCACCTGCAGCGTGCGCGGTAAAAGTTGAACCCAATGCGCGAGCAAGCAGAAATCTCTTTCGAAGTGGCCAAGCAGCAAAAGGAATTAACCAAAACAAACTGTAATACCAAACCTTAATCCCGATTGGGTGCAAGTTAAAAGCAATAATGGCAAGAGCTGGTACCAGCAAAGAATAATTTTTCTTGCCAGAAAAGTACCAAACTCCGGCAATGAGCGGTAAAACTCTAAGAGTTGCCAAAAGTGTGATTGGGTTACTTTGGTTAATTCCTGCAAACCCGTGCCATGCCAGGTTAATTAAACTCATTGCAACAACAGCAAGCGCACCGACACTCGTTCCTAAAAATGCGCCGC
>JACPYZ010000029.1 GCA_016195765.1 Candidatus Curtissbacteria bacterium
AGATCGATCAGTAGCCTCAGCCATGCGCGGATTATCGCCAACAGAGCAGTTGATCTATTCAGAAGTGCTTTCCGCAAATATGAAAGAAAAACTGGGGAATTTTGATCTTGAATTCTGCTCGGCTGAGGATATGGCTATGTACTTCAGGCATGCCATATTTGATCGGCTCGCAAGCACGAGAGAAGCGAAATTAGATGAAATAAGACATCTTTATGCGGACGAATTAGACCCCCTTGTTCATAGTAGATTTTTCCATAAAAGGGACTCGCGTTTATCAGAGGATGCGCTAGATATTTTAGAGGTAATTATTACTAGAGATGAGGGTGAGTCAGGGTTTGCCAAAAGAGTAATTGACGGTATTTTGGATCCTAAGGTTATTGCATATACTGACAGCGCTCCCGGTAGCGACAGACGTGGTTTGGTGAATTACGTGTTGGAACAAATCGTCGACATTCTTGAGAGCGAGAATCTTCTTGAAATGGGAAGGACCTTCTTTGCAACTCATCGCGACACAATGAGGTTTGCTAAGATGTGTTCCGAAAGAATGGGCCAGGAATGGAGCACTAAGCATTTTCTTGCCGACGAATCCTGAAAGGAGCCACTAAAATGCCAGACGAAAGACTCAGAATTGGAGTAGGAACAAACGATATCGGGACTGGTTCATTGGTGCCAATAGGTGATCCTAATCGTGGAGGCTGGTTTAAAGGCTAGAAGAAGTCTAGCATCTGAAGTTTTTGGTATTTTACAAACCCATAGGCCCAGCAGTGGAAAGGGTGACTTTGTTGGTACTTGTGCTCTTAAGAGATCAGATTTAGATGCAGCAGAAAGAAAAAAGTCGGCATGGGCTCTCCATCCCGATCTTAAGAATTTTGACGAACTAGTTAGAGATTATCGCTTGAGAAAAGCCATTTTACCGCAGATTGCTCAAGGTGTAATTGGATTTTTACCAGGAGAGTTGTTTCCAGATGCCAGTATAGAGAGTTTTCCAAAAGAAGAAGAAATGGCTGGCATTGTTAGAAACTCAATGGTTTCAGCCGCGTGCAACGGTTACCCGATGCCAGCGCTTTCGGTTGAAGATGTAAGAGTTGCAATCGCACAAAACGAATACCATGCACTTTCCAGGGACCAAATAGTGTTGCAATATGGAGAAATTTTAAATGCTGTCGCGGAAGCCTCTGGTATTTCAAAAACCGAGGTTATTGAATATCTTGAGGCTCTACAGGCCCAAACAGATCAACTGATTACAAATTACAGTCCACAATATTCCGACGATGTTGCAGCCGGTAAACTGCATACATTTATGGCTTTCAAGGGGGTACTTTTACTAATGCATCCTTTACTTGAGGAAAAGGAACTCATTGTAAATAAAGACAGGGCTTATGAGTCAGACTACAGTATATGGGGGCCGGAACACTCTGTCGTTATTGGCAATTATCGTATCCCGAACTTTGATATTCTAGCCAAGGCAGACGCTACAGCTAGAGCAAAGGGAGTTGATCCTTCAAAATTTCGAACTGCACTTTATGCCTGGAAACAGAAAGATAAAAACGTGAAAGTAAATGCAGCCTCTGTTGAAAGATGGCAACAAAAAGTTGAAAAGGCGCAAACAGATGTTGATGGATTTGTACCAGAGAGAGTCAAGACTTTTGACGAGGGAATATTGGTGCCTCTCTCACGTAAATATCCAATGGAGGTTAAAGATTTCCGCGATAAAAGAAAAGCTTGGCAAGTCGTGGTAAGAAACTTTAAATCTGTTGGTCGTACTTTGGCACGAATTAATGAACTAAAAAAAATTATGGCAGTTGACAGTGAAACTTTTGCCTTGCCGAGCTGGAAAATGGAACAAAGAAGAAGGGTGATGGAGCAACAAAAGGAGAGCGCCGGGACAAAATACTCTGAAGCCTTATTGGCATTTTCAAACCATTCCTATGATGACTTGGTACATCTTGCCACTTATCAAGGTAAGAACTTTATGAGACGCCTTGATGGGATGGGAATTGATAATTTGGACAAGTTGATAAGTCAGTGGGCAGTCGGCGAACGTGCAGTTTTTTCTAACCAGGATGCCTTGCATCGAGTCGGAGATATAACTGCCGGGGACATAATTACTTTTACCGACAGTAGAATAAAGTCCTATCAAGATTTAATAGCTGATTTTGATAAAGAGACTAAGGGCCTACCCGAAACGGAAAGAGTTAAACAAATAAGAGCTGGAGTTCGCATAAGACTCGCTCAGAACTTAGCCACACAGCGTAACTTAAGACGCAATTTGGCCCCGTTTGAGTTCAGCAGACATAAAAAAGGTGTGCCAGGGTTTTACTTGCTTTGGAGTTTGCAAAGCCGGGTTGACCTTCTGGGGGCGGTTTTGGGCACCAAACTTAGTCTTGAGGAAATTACCCACGTTGAGGGAACTTCAGGTTTTAGCAGAGAAGGTGTCGAATATTTGTTAAAGAAATATGAATCATCTGTATTATTTTTAAAAACGACTGGCTCTACGGCTACTGATGATAATGTACGGAGTTTGCATGAAACGCAAGGTATTCTTTCGCAGTCCTTGTCGTGGGTGATTGGTCAAGGCAGCCTACCACTTATTATTCCAGACAAAGAAGAACTTGCCTCAGTGTTTGACGAGCGAATAGAATTTTATGGCAAATCAAGAGAAAAAAGTGTAAAGGTAGCCGAAGTGACCAGGATTAATAGATACATAGCATCCCTCATCGCGTTAAGGAGAAACTTAGGTAATCCGCTAATGCCTTTCCCTGAATGCGTCGGCCTGAGTAGTGATGATTTCAGAGTTGCTCTAAACGCTAGAAGTGCTCATATTCACTATCAGCTTAGAGCAAAAGAATTAAGAACGGATTACGATAAAGCCTTTGACTTTATAAGCACCGCAGCTGGGGAACTAAAATTAGACTCTCTAAAACGTAATTTGCAACGTGCAAAAAAACAATTAGGTGTGATGGAGCAAAGAACTTTCGATAATGAATTGCTAGAAAGAATGCAGGAGCTGGGACTTGCCTTACCTCTTTAGGAATGCATGTTATTGCACTTTCTGCCAAGCACTACCTTTAAACCCTGATCGTTCTATCTCTACTTTTGTCGCTAGGTAAAAAGGCGTACTTGGCATTTCTTTGCAAATGAACTTAAATAAGTGTTTTTTTGTCTTTTGACTGGGGCAGACGATAAGAAAAGAAGGCAGTGGGTCACGACTGTAGTCTGACCACTGATTGTTGTCTGTGTACTTAAGATAATCCTCAAATATCTTGTCCAACAAGTACCATGGCAGTCGTTCATTTATAAGGATCAGGAAATATCTCTTTGTCTTCTTTGGGCTCTTAATGGAGATATAAGCATTAGGCATCGGTTTTGGAAAATAATAAAATCCTTTTAAATTAGCTTGTGTTGAGAAATGTAACTTTTCGTCTTTTTCTATTTGAGCTCTAAGGTTAAGAAAAATATCGGCTATGAAGATGTGTCTGTTTACGAAATTATCAGACGTTCCCTTTTCTTGATAAACCCTATTTAAAACTGCAATCTCGCACTTTGGATGGGTCTTGAGTTTTCTTCTGGCAACCTTGGTTAGAAAATAAATGGCAGGTTTAGTGTTTGCTATAAACTTCTTCCTGTCAAAATCGCGATAATCTATATACCCTTTTTTCCTTAAGTCTTGTAACCAAAATTGAACTGTCTGTGGGTCTTTGTGTTTGAATAGTTTTTGAATTTGATTTGTATTTAAGTAGTGGAATTTATAAAGATGAAGAAGGGTATTAAGTTGTTTGTCGGATGTATTGGGTAGTTCCATTGTTTATTATTTTTTGATTAGTATGCGAGTTAGATATACTTGTTAGTTGTTAAAGGTTCGAGATAAAATATTTTATCTACTTATATTTATATATAAGAATAGACATTAAACTTTAAACAAAACTAGCCTCAAAAACAGCCAATTTCAACTGGTACGCGTACCATGTCATATCTAATCCTCACCCTCTTCAGGAGTAAACTTCTTAGATGCCGTATTGCCCTTAGCTCTAGTAACATTTTGACTTGAATCCTCTTTGGCATTCACTATCTGTTTCGGTTCGGGTTTTTTGTAGACAATGGCATTGTTTTTTCGTGACGCTTCAATAAGTCTTTCTCTCTTTTTGGGATCTTTTTTAACTTTAGTAAATATTGTGACACCGGAAAAAGGGTCTTCTGATTCAATTGCCGATATTTTTATATAAAAGTGATAACGGGGAAGACTGTAAATTTCTCCTTTTTGCACATATGGTGAAAATTGCTCTAGCAACAAATCTTCATCCACCGGATTACCGGTTCTGAAACAAACAACTGTGGTCACATTTCCTAAAATCACGTTTACAATACTTCTGTCTTCTTGTTGGGAAGTTGACTGCTCGGCAATATAGACTTCCAACCCATACTTTCTGCCTTCAGATAACATTTTGGAAAACGATAATGTAGCAAAGTTTTGAAACTCATCAACATACAGATGAAACTGTCGCCTTTTATTTTGTGGAATATCTGCCCGCTTTAAGGCCGCCTGTTGGATTTTAGTAAGAATAGTTGTTCCTAAAAGACGCGCTGTATCCTCACCAAGTTTACCTTGGGAAAGATTACATATTAGAATTTTCCCATTTAATATTTCACTAAAATCAATTGTCGATTTCTTTTGTTCTAAGATTCTTTTGGCAGTAGGCGAAAAAAGGAACCTTCCGATTTTGGAGGTTACTCCACCAACCATTTTGACTACCTGATAGTCACCGGCTTTTCCAAATTCAAATTCCCAGAAATTCTTTAAGTTCTCATCTTGAAGTTTATCAACTACTTGTTTTCGAAAGGGTGGGTTATTTAACAAATCATAGATAGTAAAAATTGTTGGACTCTCCGTTGTAAATACTGTATGGATCGTATTTCTTAAAATATATTCGATTCTGTGGGCGTTAGCGTTTTCCTCTTTTGAAAACACTTTTCTAAAAAGTGAGACCACACCTTCGGCAACAACTTCCCTCTCAAGTTCAGCCTCATCTTCATCTAAGCCCGGAGTAAGCTCCAATAAATTTATGCCAATTGGGTATTTAAGATCAAAGGGATTGAGGTAGATAAGATCATCTTTGCGACTTTCCGGTACGCATGCCAGCAAATCTTCAGATACATCACCATGGGGATCAATAAATGCCAAGCCTTCACCATTTTCTATATCGTGTTTGGCCATACTAAACATCAAGGTGGTTTTGCCGCTACCGGTTCTTCCAATAATATACATATGAGTTTTCCGTTCCTCACCAGTCAGTCCGATTGGTGTTGTCGTGCCTGCGTAGCTATTATTGCCAAAAACAACGGCTAGTTTACTACCTTGCTTTAAAGATAGCGGTGCAGGCAAATCTTTAGATTTAACTTTGACAATATCTTCAGTTTGGTTAACTCTTTGAAAAGGGAAATGGTAAAGATCCGAAACTTCAGAAACTGACAACAGTGAAGAACTGCTATTACCAAAAAGGGACAGTAACCTTTTTTGAAAAGTTAGGAAGCGGACTTTCGACCATATAAAATCAGGGAGACCGCTTTTTTTAACGAGGGATTGGTATCCAGGCACAGAGAATGTTTCCAAGGAGGCGATAAATCCATCGACTCTTTCTCTTTGATCTGTATCGTCTTTGACCATGACCAAAACTCTGGCTGTAGCTTCAAAAAGTGATTGATCGATTTTTGACTGCACTAGACTAACTGTTTCCTGTTCAAAGGAGGAGAGTATTCTGGCTGGTTTTACATTTGAAGCTACCAGGGACTGCTGCTGCAGTTCGAACTGCCTGGCCATAACGTAGTTTTTGTTGGTACCGTTAGCAAGCTCAGTTACCGCCCATTGAAGCTGATTACCGGTTACTTTGACGAAGCCCAAAATTAATTTGAGCGTTAGAAAAAGCGGTTGAATATAAGAAGGAATCCGAAACCGATCTAAATAGACAAATAAATCCCCATTTCTCAAAATTATTCTTTTTATAGCGGGAGCTTCTCGAGTTTTGGTTTGGGATAAAATAAGTTGAAAAGCGACAAGCTCATCTTTTTTAAGCTTTGTCATCATCCCCGTTATATAAGCGACTGGATCATGTTCGCTTAAAGTGTCTTGGCGCTTAAGCGGGTATGCGAAGTGTTTTTGCTGGTTAAACTCGATGATCTTAGGACTGAGTCTGGTTGATTTTTCAGAATTGCCAGGCAAATAATCAGCAACGGTTTTAACGCTTACTTGAGGCAGATACGAGAGCAGACTTCTTTTAACATTGTTTGCTTCTTTTGGTGTAGTTCTAATTAAATACCTAATCCCTTGATTTAAGCTTGAAGCAATTTCAAAAGAAAAAAGCGTTTTTTTACCTAGCAACTTTTCTTGAAATGTTTTTCTCTTGGCTAAATTATGGATTACCGAAAAAAGTTGCTGAGTCGTATAGGCGGTCTTTTCCGTAATAGCAGGTGGAGTAAGTTCTAAAAGCACTGATTCTTCTTTTAAAGACTTCCTTAAAAGAAGGAGCCTTTTAACCAGTAAGAAAACAAAGGCAAAAGATAACGCGAATAATACAAGGCTAAAAAAGGTTGGGAGTGAATGTGAAATACCACCCACAAACTGCCTGGAGTTAAAGTTCCTAAATACTCTGGCGATTATGTAGTCAGCCCTAAACTGCTGAATATCCATATAGCACTTATGAGCAGTTTTGGGCAGAAATCTGGGGAGAATATATCACAGATTACTTAATAAAGATAGAAACATTGGTATAAAAGTGAACCTGCTATCAGCCTCTTGACATAGATTGTAGATTTGATACACTATACATAGCATGAATAGTTACTAAATGCGTAATTAAGCAAAATAGCCTCATTTTAAACATATGGGAAGAGCACAAGATTTAGAGGATACTAATCAAACAAATAGATTAACCAAGCAACCGTTAGGCATAAACTTACAACCCGAAGAACGTCTCCGCATTTTTGCCAATTTAATCATA
>JACPYZ010000039.1 GCA_016195765.1 Candidatus Curtissbacteria bacterium
TTTCGATGGTTTAGGTTACGAGGACGCTATCGTTGCTTCCGACCGTCTTTTCAAAGACGATGTTTTAACTTCAATTCACATTGAAGAATATGAAACGTCTGTTGTAGAAACCAAACTTGGTATCGAAGAAACCACGCGTGATATTCCAAACGTTGCAGAAGAAGATCTGGCAAATCTAGATGAAAACGGTGTAGTTGTCATAGGTTCAGATGTTGGTCCTAACGATATTTTAGTTGGAAAAATTGCTCCAAAAGGTGAAACAGAATTAACAGCAGAAGAAAGGCTTTTGCGCACGATTTTCGGTGAAAAGGCTAGGGAAGTACGCGATACCTCTCTGCGCATGCCGCATGGAGAGAAGGGGACAGTCATCGACGTTAAAATTCTTTCTCGTGATAAAGGTGATGAACTAGAACATGGTGCCGTTTCTAAAATTTTCGTAAAAGTTGCCCAAATGCGAAAAGTTGTCATCGGCGACAAACTGGCTGGTCGTCACGGTAACAAAGGTGTTATTTCTAAAATCGTTCCTCGCGCAGACATGCCTTATCTGGAAGATGGTACTCCAATTGACATTATCATCTCTCCCCTTTCTGTTCTTTCTCGTATGAACTTGGGTCAACTTTTGGAAACTCATCTTGGATGGGCCGCCAGAAAATTAGGCCACAAAATTGGTCTTCCGGTTTTTGAACATATTTCAGAAGACAAAATCACCGCAGAACTCGAAGCAGCCGGTCTTCCAGTAAACGGAAAATCAACCCTTTATGACGGCCGCACCGGTCAACCATTTGATAGACCAATCGTGGTTGGAACCGCTTATATTCTCAAGCTGATTCACATGGTTGAGGATAAAACTCATGCACGTTCAACCGGTCCATACTCCCTGATCACTCAACAGCCTTTGGGTGGTAAAGCTCAAATGGGTGGTCAAAGATTGGGAGAAATGGAAGTCTGGGCTCTTGAAGCCTATGGTGCCGCATTCACTCTCCAAGAAATGTTAACCATTAAATCAGACGATGTTGTTGGCCGTGCAAAAGCATTTGAAGCAATTATCAAAGGCGAAGAAATTCCGCAGGCGCTCATCCCAGAGTCATTTAAGGTTTTGGTTAAAGAACTCAATTCACTTGCCTTGAATGTTCAAACAGTTGGCGCCAAAACTGTCGAAGCAGAACTACCAGAATCCGAAAAAGATGTTAAAAAGGCAGAAGAATTAGCGCTTGTTGCCGGAGCCCAAGTTATTGCAAACGAAGCCGAGATTGGCAAAGTAGAGTCATCTATGGAGGTTGTTGAATGAACGAACTGATAGATTTTGAAGCATTAAAATTACAACTAGCTTCTCAAGAAGATATAAAAGCCTGGTCTCATGGTGAAATAACTAAGCCAGAAACGATCAACTACCGAACTCTTAAACCTGAAAAAGATGGTCTTTTCGACGAGCGAATTTTTGGACCAACAAAAGATTGGGAATGTTACTGTGGTAAGTACAAAAGGATCAGATATCGCGGAATCATTTGTGACAAATGTGGTGTTGAAGTAACCCAATCACGTGTTCGTCGTGAACGCATGGGTCATATCAGTTTGGCAGCCCCGGTTGTTCATAACTGGTTTTTCAAAGGCAGCCCTTCAAAGCTCGGCTTACTACTCGATCTTTCTCCAAGAAGCTTAGACGCCGTTGTCTACTTTGCTTCCTACATGGTTATCGACGTTGACGAGGAAAAGCGCACAGAAGTGGTTAAAAACCTAGAAGCCGAACTAGAAGAAAAACGAAAACAATTACAAGAAGATCTTCGCGCCAGAGTCGGTGAAGAAGAAAAAGAAACCAAAAAAGAAGTCAGCTCTCTAACAGGTGCGCGATGAAAATGTTCAGGAAATTTCTCGTTTGGAAGAAATCTACAAAAACATTACCAGTATGGTCAATTCGATCAAAAAACTCGATCTTCTCTCAGAAGACGAATTCTTAAAGCTTGACGATTACTTAGCAGCTGACTTTATTAAAGTTGGCATGGGTGCAGAAGCCTTGCTTCAAGTTTTAGATACAGTCGATCTTCCCGCAATGTCAGTTGCCACACGCGAAGAATTAACTCATGCCAGTGCTCAACGTCAAATTAAAGCAACTAAAAAATTGCGTGTTATAGAAAGTATGCGCAAAGCATCCCTAAGACCTTCATGGATGATTCTAAAAACCTTGCCTGTTCTTCCACCAGATCTTCGCCCTATGGTTCAACTTTCTGGTGGTCGTTTTGCAACTTCAGATTTAAACGATCTTTACCGTAGAGTTATCAACCGCAACAACAGGCTCAAAAAATTAATCGAACTCGGTGCGCCAGAAATCATTCTTAGAAACGAAAAGCGCATGCTTCAAGAAGCCGTTGATGCTCTGATTGATTCTCAAAGAGTTAAGTTAACTCGTGCATCCCAAGAATTGCGATCACTTTCTGATATGCTTCGTGGTAAACAAGGTCGTTTCCGCCAGAACTTGCTCGGTAAACGTGTCGATTACTCAGGTAGGTCCGTTATCGTTGTTGGCCCAGATCTATCTTTGAATCAGGCTGGTATTCCCAAAGAAATGGCGCTTGAAATGTTCAAACCTTTCGTTCTTCGCGAAGTAATCACCCGCGGTTTTGCGCCAAATGTTAAAAGCGCCAAACATTATCTTGAAAGAAGAAGCGGTGAAGTTTGGGACATCTTGGAAGATATAACCAAAAACCACCCGATTCTACTTAACCGTGCACCAACTTTGCACAGACTAGGTATTCAAGCTTTCTACCCAATCCTAATAGAAGGTGACGCCCTACGAATTCACCCTTGTATTTGTGCCGGTTTTAACGCCGACTTCGATGGTGACCAAATGGCTGTTCATGTGCCCCTTTCCGAACAA
>JACPYZ010000036.1 GCA_016195765.1 Candidatus Curtissbacteria bacterium
CATAGAAAAGGCCAAAAAAGCCGGTATGATGCCAAAACAAATGGCGATTGCCGCGCTTGGCGCTCTTGTTATGTCTTATGTGCTTGCACATTTTGTCCAACTTGGGACAAATGCAACCGCCGTAGACGGCGCGATGGTAGGTTTTTGGATCTGGCTAGGATTTATTGCAACCACAACTCTAAGTTCTGTATTGTGGGAACGAAAATCTTGGAATCTTTACCTTCTAAACAATGGGTATTATTTAGTTCTGCTTCTTATAAACGGAGCTCTTTTGACTGTTTGGAAGTAAGCGCGAATTAACTACGGGTGAATTATTCGGGTTAGTTCGTCTGTTAGGTCGTAAAATTTTGAGTCACGTGTATTTCTAGGGCGTGATAGTTTGTTTTGGATTATTTTCTCTATCTTGCCTGGTCTTGGTGTTAAAACTACGATCCTATCTGCCATGTAGGCGGCTTCGTCTACTAAATGGGTCACCATCACAATTGTTTTTTTGTATCTTTTGAATATTTTTAAAAGTTCATCGCGAAGAGTTTTTGCGGTAAAAGCATCAAGCGAAGAAAACGGTTCGTCTGCCAAAATTATTTTAGAATCGCCAACCAGCGCCCTGGCAATCCCCACCCTTTGGCGCATGCCACCAGAAAGCTGTTTTGGGTGAGATTTTTCAAAACCGGTAAGACCAACTTCTTTGATGATTTCTGCGGTTTGGCTTTTAATCTTGCTTTCTTTGACACCTAACATTTTTAATGGGAAAGCCACGTTTTCAAAAACGTTGAGCCAAGGGAAGAGGGCAAAATTTTGAAAGATAAAAGAAATAGAAGGTATGGTGGTTACTACCTTTTGGCCGTTCATCAAGACTTCCCCTTCTGTGGGCTCGATAAGACCGGCGATAATTCTAAGTAACGTTGATTTGCCGCAACCAGAAGGGCCAATAAGCGCTAAAAATTCACCTTCTTTAATTTCCAAGTTAATATTTTTAAGAGCAAGAACTTTGCCTTCTTCGGATTCGTACGACTGGCTAACATTTTTAACTATTAACTGTGCCATTTATTCTGTTTGAAATTGAGTTGACCTTTTCAAAAGCGGTAGCCAAATTAAACGATTCAATGTAAAAATAAATATCAAAAGTAAAAGAACCGTGATAGTAAACACAAATGTATTGCCAGAATCGTAAGTTTTGCCAATAAATGCACCAATACCGTTTTTGCCGACAATCAGCTCTGCTCCCACGATAGTTTCCCAGGCTTCACCCCAACCGACAATAGAACCCGTCACAATCGAAGGGAAAAGTGCAGGCAGCGTAAAGTAAATAAGTTTTTTAACGCCTTTGGCCTGGAAAATTGCGGCGGCTTCATTTAACTCTTCGCGTACGGTTTTGATGCCAGACAAAGTGGTAAAGATAATGGGCCAGATCATTTCGATAATCAAAAAGGCCACAATTGTTGGTGTGCCACGACCGTAGACAGAGATCATTAGTGGCAAGAAGGCAAAAGTCGGAATAGATTGGGAAACATCTAAAATTGGCACAAAAAAATCTTCTAAGGATTTGCGCCGTGTAATAACAATGACGGCAAATACTGCCAGCGGCAGAGTAATTAAGTACGCGAGCATTACTCTCCAAGTGGAGATCAGCAGATCGTAAGTTAGGACTAAATAATTTGAGCGAGATAAGAAGATTAGTGAAAATATCGAAATTATAGAAAGAGCAAAAACTCCAATCGAAAGCAGATTGTGGGTTTGATTGTGGTATTTACGTAGGGCATGAGAATAGCGCATACCCTATTAATATACACCAATATCCTAGTCCCAAAACTCTGGGTCAGAGAAAAATGGCGCCAGCGCAAAGATAACTCCATGCGAATAAGCAATGTCTCGCGGTAGGTTCCGTTTTGTAACTAAACTCATGACTCCGCCAATATCTTTGGCATCTTCAACCCCAGTAATTTCTTCAAATACGGTTGCCAGTTCGTTTTGGTCGTTCAATTTACCCATGATTTTGGCGCTTGTCTGCCAGCGGGCAGAAGTTCCCAAGCCCAATTTCCCCTCGCGATTAATAACGGCTATCCAGCCGCTTTCAAACCAATTCTTACCAACTTTATGTAATCCGCCTTCCATACCAACCGCAAAGTCGGCACCTTTGACCAACTTCAAGGCTCGTTTAGCGCGATTAATGGCGCCACGAATAGATTCTGGGTCGGACATTGGTTGTGGAGAAATTCCAGATTCTGCTTCCACACCAACAACTTTTAACTTTTCTTTGGGGAAAACTTTTTTGAAGGCAATTTTTGCCGCAGAAATTTTTGCGGGGCTTGCGCTACCAACTACAACTAACATTCTTGGATTTTAGCAAAAATTAACCTTTGTTAACCATCATGTCGTAAGCGATACCAGCAATAAGTAAAACTACACCAACAACTAGTGCATTTGCAGCAATTGCAGGAATAAGAGCGGATACAATCAAGATTACGCCAGCGCCTTCGACTGAATGAGCTATTGAATGCGGTTTCATGCATTCTTTCATCATTTTGTTCATTTAAATCACCTCCTTATATCAACTGTAGAGTTGATTAAGCTTTAATGTCAACAATAAGAGATGTTATTGCTAAGCGAATTTGCTTTTACAACAGCCCGTGCTTATAATCGGCCCCAATATGTCAGCAGGAAGTGAAAGATTAATGGGGCTCATAGATTCATTTACTCAGATTGATGTGCCGCCTCAACCTAGCTGGTTTGAAACCATGCCATCGAAGGGTTCACTAAATGTTCATGATCTTCCGACTGGCGAATATGAGCAGCCTGTAACGGCGGGAAGATTCTGCGAACTAGCAGAAGAAGTCTTGGGACAAGTTCTGCGAGATGATGGTAGTCTGAGAAAAATTGCAGCGCCCGTTTTTCTTCAGCTTCAATTGGCAGCAGTCCTTGCCACTGATTTAGGAGTATTTGACGAGATTGCCGATATGGAGCCTGACCACCTTGTTCCACTTCACGCTAAGCCTGCTTATTCCGTATTGCGACAGATTTCTGAAGCTGTCTCCTCCCAATCTTGATAAATTACCTTATCTGCCTGAGGAACGTTGGCACGTCGAACTCGTCGTCGTTGACGTCGGGTTCTTCTTGGGGCATTTCTTTATTGTCTGGTTGGACAGATTCTGTGGTGTGAACTTCGTCGCTTAAGGTTGGAGTCGAAATTGGCGCATATCTGCGGCGAGATTCGTCAAAGCCGGTTGCGACGACTGTTACCTTGACCTGGTCGATCAACTTTTCGTCTATTGCGGCACCGAAGATAATCTGGGAATCTGGGTCGGCTTGGGCTGTAATTACTTTGGCGGCTTCATCAACTTCATTCATAGTCATGTCTGGGCCACCTGTAATATTGAAAAGTACTCCTCTTGCACCATCTATTGAAGTATCTAGAAGCGGTGAAGCAATAGCGGCTCTGGCTGCTGTTGATGCGCGGTTTTCACCAGAAGCAGTCCCCACACCCATCAGAGTTGTGCCGGCATCGGTCATGATTGTTTTAACGTCTGCAAAATCAACGTTAATTAAACCTGGCATGACGATTATGTCGGAAATTCCTTGGACGCCTTGGGAAAGAATAGAATCGGCAAGTTTGAAAGCTTCGAGTAATGATACGTTTTTGTCCACAACTTCCAAAAGTTTTTGGTTGGGTATAACAATTAGGGTGTCTACCTTATTTTTTAAATTATCAATTCCGTCTTCTGCAACGACAATACGGCGGGTGCCTTCAAAACCAAAAGGTTTGGTGACGACAGCGACAGTCAGGATGCCCATTTTGCGAGCAAAGTCGGCAATAATCGGACCAGCTCCTGTACCTGTTCCACCACCTGCACCGTAGGTTATAAAAACCATGTCGGCGCCCTGGATTACATCTTTAATTCGCTCGAGTGATTCTTCTGCTGCTTTTTTACCGATTTCCGGGTCGGCACCGGCGCCAAGACCTTTGGTGATACTATCGCCAATTTGGACTTTTGTTTGGGCAAGATTGGCAAGAAGATGTTGTTGGTCTGTGTTAACGGCCACAAAATCGACACCTTGGATTTGGGCGTTTGCGATCATGGAGTTAATTGCGTTACATCCACCGCCGCCAATTCCGAGGACTTTTATTTTGGCAAGACGATTTACATCTGGTTTTATAAGCATGACTGGCCGTCATGGAATTTAACACAACGAATACCGATTTTCAAGACTAGGGGATTAATTTTTTGAAGATTCCGAAGCCTCTTGCGATAATGCCTTTTATTTCGATTCTGCCTACTAGTGGCACCCGGCTAGACCCGCTTTCAAACTGGGACCCGTACATTATAAGACCAAGGCTGGCACCAAATGCGGGGGAAGCAATTTCGTCTACCAAGCATTTGGCACCAGTGGGTTGGCCAAGACGAACCGGCATGCCAAGTTCTTGTCTTGCTAGATCTAAAAAGCCTGATGTTTGGGCGCCGCCGCCGGTTAAAACAACACCAGAAGGTGTTAGGCCAAGATAGCCAGATTTTTGGATTTCTAATTTAACCATGTTTAAAATTTCGCGTAGTCTGGGTTTGATAATGCCGTCTGTTAAAGTCTTCTTAGAAACGTTTCTTAAATCTTCTTCTATACCCAGCCCTGCCAAATCTAATTTGTCAGATTCTTGCTGGTCTACTACTTCCCCTTCTGAATTCATTTCTACAGCAACTTTAGGTTTTTGGGAAAGCAACAGTTTTATTTTTTCTGCAGATTCCAAAGAAAGTCTTAAACCAATGGCCAAATCGTTGGTAACATTGCGGGCGCCAATTGGAATAACGGCACAATGAGCGGGCGCGCCATCTGTAAAAATACAAACGTCTGTGGTGCCACCACCAAAATCAACAAGTATCACCCCGAGTTCACGTTCGGTATCTGTAAGTACCGAATAGGAAGACGCTAAGCCAGAAAAGACCATACCTTCGACGTCTACACCCACACTACTCACGCATTTGGCAATGTTGCGCAGAGCAGTTGTTGCGCCGGTTATGATGTGCGTTTCCACTTCTAGTCTTACCCCGTTCATGCCAACCGGGTCTTTGATGCCAGATTGGGAATCGATGACAAAATACCTGGGAATGACGTGGATAATTTCTCGCGAAGAAGGAATAGTATCGACAACCTGGCCTTTGCGAAGTCCGGAAGAAGTGATAGAAGAAACACCAATGATGTTTGGCGTTAAATCTTCTTCTATTACCGCAATTATTGTAGTTACTTTGGAGGAACCTATATCTATTGCTGTTACGATCTTATCTTTTTGCATAGGGAACTATTTAAAAACGACAACCGGTTTATCAAAGCGTAAATCGATCTTGCTAATTTTTGTCGCATCTATTCTAGACTTGGCAATCACGCTCTGTAAAGAGTTGATCTGGTTTTTAAGATCAACTTGCGAACTAAAAACGGCGATGGCGTTTTGTGGATTATAAACGATGATATTTTGGGCATCCAAAACTCGCACATTGTTAATTGTAAAATCGGAATCTTTTAAAGCTTTTATAAGGTTCAGGGCAAAAACTGTTAATTTGTCGCTAATCGTTTGGTTTGGTTTTGGCGGGACTGTATCTTGCGGGTAAAGTGTCGGCACAGATGCAGACGGTGTTCCTTGTTGCATAGTTCTGAGGTTAGAATTCACATAAATATTAGTGTCACCGAGTCTGGCAACCAGCAAATTGTTTTTTATTTGAATATTAAGAGTCGGAAAGCTTGCTTCGAAGTTAGCGTTTTCAACACAATGATATTTGTTTCTTAAAGCGTTTAAAATTTCTGCTTTATTAATAAACAAAAGATTGGGTTTTTGGGCTTTTATTATTTCTGTTGCCTGCTGTGTGGTGATGCAATCTTTTTCGGATTGAATATTGAAGTTTTTAAAGTCTAAGAAATCAAACAGGAAGATAAAAATGGTAATAAGAACGCCAATTATTACCAAAACGGGCAGCATCTTGGACATAATTTATCTTAACACGTACCCAAGGCTAGAAGCTATTTAAATAGCTGGTTAATTTTTCCACTCCACCCAAAGCTAAATCATTCTTGTATTTTTGAGCGGCCAAGTCGTAATTTTTGTAGTTTGCGCTCATGTCGTTTAAGGCGCTTTCCAATACTTTTTCATTATAATTTTGCTCATCTACAATAACGGCACTACCAGCGTTTTCTAGAATCTGGGCATTTTTATACTGTTCGCCTGCTGCTGCAATCGGAAGAGGAATCAGAATAGAAACTTTGCCAATTTGTGCCAAATCCCAAACAGTATTGGCGCCAGATCTAGAAACAACGATTTTGGCTTTTTTGTAAACTGCTGTCATGTCTGCCGCGTCTAAGTATTCAAAGGCAGAATAGTTTGGGCTTTTTATTTTGGCGGATGCTTCGTGATCGCCGCCATAATTTGCGTTTCCCAAAATATGGATCAGTTTGTATTTTTTAAAAAGATTTAAATTTTCAAAGACCATCTTGTTTAAAAAGTGGGAACCCTGATTGCCTCCGGTGACTAGTAATACTTCGAGCTTAGTATCTAGTGCTTTTTGTAAACTTTTGTTGGTCGATTTAACGTTTGCAGACTTCCTTGTGAGATTCCCAATAAGCTGCGTTTTTTCATTTGGGAAAAACTTTTGTGACTCGGGCCAAGTGATGAAAATTTGTTGAGCAAAAAGAGCGTTTAGCCTGTTTGATAAGCCAGGTTCTACCGCTTGTTCGTGAACAACTATTGGAATGCCTAGCAGCCAAGAATTAAAAACGACTGGGAAGGATAATGAACCACCGACTACGACCGTTATATCTGGCCAATACGCCAATAAGTAGAGAAACGATTGCACAAAGGTTAGAGGAATTTTTAAAAGGGCGGGTATGGTTTGGGACGTAAATCTTCTTTGAATTCTGCCGCCTACCAAAGTAATAATTGTAACTTTATGTTTTTGAGCTTCTTTATATTCGGCAGATGGCTGGCTGTTTCCTTCGGTTGCCGATTTTCTGGTAAAGAAAAACAGGTTGGCGTTGCCTTTTTTCTCTAGGGCTTCGACAAGCGCGATTGCCGGCGTTAGGTGTCCCCCACAAATTGCGATTTTTTTCATGATTGTCTGGCAATATTAATTAAAATACCGATACCTGCCATGGTTACAAACAACGAAGAGCCTCCGTAGGAAATAAATGGTAAAGGAATACCTGTTAAAGGAACAAGGGCAACGTTGGAAGCTAGATTAAACAAGCTTTGGACCCCAATGAGGGCAATGATTCCAGTTGCCAGAATTCGGCCGGCCATATCTGGGGCTTCCCTGGCAATTTTTATTCCACGAAAAATAAGCATGACAAACAAAGCAATTATAAGTAGCGCGCCAATAAAACCAAATTCTTCTACATAGATTGCAAAAATGGCATCACCTTGGACTTCGGGAATAAAAGCGTATTTACTTTGCGAAGCACCGAGACCTAGGCCGAACAAGCCGCCTGTTGAGAGGGCTACCAAGATTTGGTAAATCTGGTAAGAGGCGCCTTGGGGGTCATGCGTTGGATCCAGAAAAGATTCAATTCTGGAAAACCGGTAAGGCGCGGCGAGAATTGCGGCTCCAATTGCAGAAATTATGATGGGAACGCCAATAATAAAATGCTTCAGCGGACTGCCTCCCACAAAATACAGGGCAAGGGTGACTGCCATGAATATCAAAGCGGTGCCCAGATCTGGTTCCAGCAAAACCAAAAAGGTGGCGATGAATGCCGGCACAAAAATAACCATGACGGCATCGGTCAAGCGAATTTTATAGTTTTCAAATTTAGTTATGATTGTTGTTCCATAAAGAATAAGCGCCAGTTTGGCAATCTCTGAAGGTTGAAATGTAAAACCATGAAAGCTTATCCAGCGCCTGGCTCCGTAAACTTTATTACTGACTCCCGGCACTAAAACTGCAATTAAAAGAATTATTGCGGCCGCAAAAAAAAGATGAGAAAGTTTTAAGAGTTTGTGGTAATCAAATAAACTCAGAAAAATTACACCGATGGTTCCAAGGGTTGCCCAGATGAGCTGATTTTTAAAATAGTAAAGCTTGTCGTTGAAGTCGCGAAAAGCGGCAATTGGAGTTGCATCAAAAATAATGAACAAACCAGTAAGAACAAGGACCGTGGTTATTAAAATCAGCGGCAAATCAAAGGGGGCACGTCTTGCAGTAGCTGTTGGGTTTCTCATGATTTTAATTTTAAAACTTCTGTTGTGAATTGGTCTCCCCTATCTTGATAGTCGCGAAAGATATTAAAGCTTGCAGCGGCTGGTGAAAGTAGACAGATTTTGCCCCAGGGGGTGATTTTAGCGGCTGCCGCAACTGCATCCTTCATATTGCTTACACTTTGGCAGTTTGGTTGAAGACTAGGGATTTTTTTCAGTTCCTCTTCTACAATTTGGCCGGTTTCCGGAAAAAGTATTAGGTTTTCTATTTTTTCGTCGATGATTTTTTGGGCTAAGGTTTTGTAATTCACTCCCCTATTTAAACCACCCAATATTAACGTTGAAACATTTGGCGCAAGCGACTGGAGAGCAGCAATAGTTGATTCAGGAATTGTAGAAATAGAATCGTTATAAAACTCTATACCGTTTCTTTTTGCGACAAATTCTAATCGATACTTGAGAGGCTCAAAGCCCTCTATACTTTTTTTGATCGCGGCGGGAGGGATTTTTAGAATTGAGGCAACGGCAGCAGCTGCCAAGATGTTGTTTTGATTATGCTTACCTTTTAGTTTTGTCGCTTGGAAAAACTTAGATTCGTCTTTGGCGCTAAAGGACACTTTTTGTGCTGGACTTGAATCTACAATTGCCTTCACGGCACCAGAATTTTGGTTAAAAACAATAAAGTCGTTTTCGCTTTGCCATTTGGTGATATTTGCTTTGGCTTTAGCGTAACTATCTAGAGTTCCATGGTAGTCTAAGTGTTCTTCGAAAATGTTCAAAAGGACGGCAATATGAGGACTAGCTTTTACGTTTTCTAGTTGATAACTAGAAAGTTCATACACAAAAATTTTGCGTGTTGTATCTTTTAGATGATCAAGAGCGGGACTACCGATATTGCCTACAAGTTCAGCATCTTTTCCGGCGTCTTTGAGGATCTTATATATAAGAGAAGCTGTTGTGCTTTTACCTTTTGTTCCTGTTACGCCAATTATTTGGTTACCAAAAAGTTCCAAAAAAATTTCGGCTTGTGAGGTGATATTGGTTTTGGCAGGGATTTTTTTACTTGGGATTCCGGGAGTTTTGAAAACAAGATCGTATTTTTCTATATCTTTTAAATAATCTTTTCCCAAGCAAAGTTCTATGCTGGGATCATTTTTGATTACAACTTGTGCATCTTTACTTAGTTTCTCCAAAGGTTGTTCGTCCGCTACAGCAATCGATATGTTTTTCAATTTAGATCTTAAGAAATTTAAGGTGGACAAACCCTCCTTGCCGATTCCTAAAACAATGATTTTTTTACCGTTTAAGTATTCAAACATTTTCTATTTGTGCTTTTAGCGCCGTTTCCATCTGCGGCGTTAGAAAATTATTCTGGTCCCATTGTTGTTGCAGCTCGTCGATTTGTTTGGTGTCGAAATCTTTTAAGATTTTTTCTTTGGCGA
>JACPYZ010000040.1 GCA_016195765.1 Candidatus Curtissbacteria bacterium
AAAAGTGTGGCAAACCTATGGTTATTCGTTATGGTCGTTTTGGAAAATTTATGGCTTGTTCTGGTTTTCCAGATTGTAAAAATGTTAAATCGATTACCGAACCAACCGGCTTGATTCGTCCAGAAGATGGCGGCGAAGTTGTCCAGCGCCGAACCAAAAAAGGCCGCATGTTTTGGGGTTGTGGCAACTACCCCAAATGCAAATTTGCTTCTTGGACTAAACCAGAAGCACCAAAGAGTTCTGATGACACAACTCAAAAATCATTGTAATGGGAGACAATAGAAGTTTAGAGATTCAAGGACTGCCACCGGCAGACACAGAAGGACAGAGAAGGTTAGATGCTGCGGCAGATGCAATAAGGTCCGTGGAAGGTGAGATTGCGAGTTTAATAGAGATTACCGAAGAAGAGGCTTTGAGGTTGGGCGTTTTATATGCTTTTTACAATTTGGAGTTTGATTCTCACGGTTTAAATGATCATACGTTAAACAATGATCTTTCAGACGAAGACAGGAGACAGATTGAAACGAGTCAATATCATTCTTCTTTGAGGGGTTCGGCTGGGTCGGCCTCTGCGGCGCTTTTTTCTGCAGAGCATGATGAAGATTTAGTTCCTTTAAAAGCTTATTTACAAAAAAAGGGAGAGTCGGAGATAAAATTTGGTGGGGTGCAAAAGAGTCAAAGGATAGAGCTTATTGGAGAAACGTTGATTGAAATGGCGAAGGTGTTACCACTAACCGGACGTATCCAGAAGCCAAAATTGTTTGCAAGTGAAGATCCTGCATTTGTCAGAACCGGGACTCCCCAATAATTTTTCTAAAAAGCCTTATAGTGTTAAAATACATGCATGGAACCTGGAAAAGGTGACCTAACAAGTGAAACGGAAATAGAAAGAAGACGGCAATTAGTAGAGCAAGCCAGACAGGAAGCGCTAGACGAAATATGGGCAACGCCGAAGTTTAACGGGGCAAGAGCGACAGATTTAGCATTTAATCTTGCTGCATTAACTGCTCAAAGAGCCTTATTTACAAGCGATAGGATCATCGAGGACAGAGAAAGTTCTCAACCTCAATTTTCTCCAACCGCGGTTAGAACAGAAGAATTAGCGCGAACTAGTAGGGGTGTTTTAGAGGTGGTTCTGGCTCATGCTTGTCAGGGTGATAATAGCCTGTTGAAGGATTGGGTAGAACAGCAAGCAGAATCCTATAAAATTGGAACAACCGGGACAGATCTAAATAAGCGTGGAGGAAGCCATGCTGTGGGAGCAAAAAAGATTGGTAGACTTTATAGAATTGCAGAAGCAATACCCTTAAAAGGCGAACCCAGGAGATTGCCCCAACCGGTTTGGCTTGAACCCGTGCGTAGAGCAGGATAACAGCGGTCTTCACATCAGATTCAAAATAGATGCAAGTCTCTTTTGCTTGCACAACTGCTTGGTAATGGTCTAAGATTCTCATAGTTCTTCTGCCCCAATTGTGTACGTATTCTTGATACGTGACACTTGATACTCTAAAACAATGCCTACAAAACTCACTCCAGAAAAAGCCGCAGAAAAAGTAATGGTTGTTGCCCGCGAAGATATCTTCTCAGGTGGTGCTTGGCACGGTGTTAAATCCGAAAATATCGAAAAGTACGTGCGCATCATAAACAAAAAGCACAAATTTATGGCACGTGGAGATGTCGAAGACGATACTTCTTGGCAGCAAATAATTCCTTACATGTTTTACGAATTTGGTGGCAAATACTTTTTGATGCAGCGCAATGCGGGCCACACAGACAAAAGGCTTGCAAGCAATTTTTCTTTGGGCATTGGTGGTCACATAAACCGCCGCGACATTAAATCAGGCAATATTGCTTCCTGGGCCAAAAGAGAATTCGAAGAAGAGGCAGATTACAAGGGTCGTATGAAAACTACTTTTGTCGGTTTGTTAAACGACGACACTAACGATGTTGGCCGGGTTCACTTGGGTTTGGTTATTAAAATAGAAGGCGCCAGCGACCAAATTAATGTTCGCGACGAGCACCAGTCTGGAACCATGGTTTCTTTTGAACAGCTGGGACGCAGTTACAAGCAGATGGAAACTTGGAGCCAGATTATTTATGATTACTTAAATACAGCTGGTCCAACCGTTATGAAAAACACAACCAAGCACCAAAACGTAAGTAATGTCACAGGCATTTTGCCAGATTGGGTGATTGCTCAGTACATAGAAGAAGGGCTTATTAAAATAGATCCGCTTGTTTCCAGCTGGAAAGACAATATCGACCAGGTTTCTATGGATTTCCACTTGGGTCGCAATTTAAAGCTTTTCAAAAGTGGTGGTTATCGGTTTGTAGATACTCGTAAAGGTTTGCCAGTAGATGCCATGGAAGAAATTAAGCTTAATAGTGGTGATCCTTTTATTTTGGAACCGGGTGCCTTTGCAATTGCTTCGACAGAAGAAGTTCTAAAATTGCCAAAAGATATCTTGGGTAGGCTAGAGGGCAAAAGTTCGCTTGCAAGGCTTGGAATTCTCGTGCATTCAACCGCTGCCCGTTTTGATCCCGGCTGGAATGGTGCTCCTGTTTTGGAACTGGGTAATTTAGGGCCAAAGCCCGCCATTCTTTATTGCGGCATGCCGATTTGTGCTTTTACTTTCGAAAAACTCTCAGCTCCGGTGAAAATGGGTTACGAAGGTAGCCGTAGCGACAGATATTCTGGGTCTCGTGACGCTGTGGTTTCCAAAATTCACGAGGCAACAAGGAATGGCAAAAAAAGGTAAGTTCGTCGTTTTTGAAGGCATCGACGGTGCCGGTTCCACAACCCAACTTTTGCTTCTTCACAACTATTTAAAAAAGAAAAAAATCCCGGTAGTTAAAACTGCAGAACCGACTAGTGGTCCAATTGGCAAAAGAATACGTGGTATTTTGCAAGGCAAGGAAAAAATAGATGCCAAAGAGTTCCAGCTTTTGTATTGCCAAGACCGCGAAGAACATCTAAAGAAGCAAATTATTCCGGCGCTTGCCTCTGGCAAAACCGTCCTTTGCGATCGCTATTACTTTTCTACAATTGCGTACGGCAGTTTAAAGCTCGATTACAAATGGCTCGTTTCAATTTGTGCTGGTTTTTTAAGACCAGATGTTACGTTTTTGGTTAACACTCCAGCCAAAGTTGCCATGGAGAGAATGAAAAGTAGACGCGAAAAAGAACTTTTTGAAAAGGAAAAACTTTTGGAAAAGGTTGGAAAAGCTTATCTAAAGTTAATGAAGACAGATAAAAGCTGCTTTATTTTAACAGGTACAAAATCTAAACAAGAAATATTTACCGATGTGCTAAAGGTTTTAAAATATGACAAGTGAAGTTTTTACAAAAGAAGAAGCTTGGTATATTGAACCCTTTTTTACCAATCTAGATCGCAATATTTTTGCCGCCCGTTACTTGCCAAGCGAAGTTCTAGGTGCTTTGGCTTCGCGTTACAGCCGTTCGCAAAAAGGTGTGCGCCGTCTTTTTTACGATGAATACATAAGGCCGATACTCGAACCAGATTTAACAGAAGCAGACAGAAAGTCTATTAAAGAGGCAGAAGTCATGAAGCGCGAGTTGGTTAATTTTGTCGATTATTTGCACAACAATGGTGGGTTCGAAGCGGTTGTGAACAGCAAAAGAGCTCGTGACTTTTTTCAAAAGTGGTTGGCTGCTTACGGCGACGATTCCATTG
>JACPYZ010000052.1 GCA_016195765.1 Candidatus Curtissbacteria bacterium
CAAAAAGCTCTTCTCCGGGGACAGTATCGGCATAACCCAGAAAGGTGAGCCTTTGAATCTTGGGCAGATCACTCATTACTTAATTATCATGTCCCAGCAGCAAGCTTGGCAAGTTTTTCATAAGCCACATAAAAATCTGGTGCGTTATATATAGCAGAAGTAGAAACAAGTAAGTCTGCACCCGCCTCAACCAGCTTAGGAGTAGTTTCAAAATTGACACCAATATCAACTTCAACCGGCAGTGAAGAATCCATTTTTTTAATATCTCTTATTCGATCATAGGTTTCCTCTTTTAATTTTTGTCCAGAAGGTCCTGGGTTGTTTGCTAAAAATTGCATGTAATCGATCTTTTCAAAATAAGGCGCAAGTGCGCCAACTGGGGTTTCTGGATTAAGCGATATGCCAACGATTTTGCCAGAAGATTTTATTTTATAAATAACCTCTTCAAAATCGTCTTCACTCTCCAGGGGAAAAAGAATCCTGGCAACAAAAGGCAGCTTCGCAAGTTCCACAATATATGGCAAAGGATGAAAAACCATTAACTGTATTTCCAAATCTTTCGAAGAGCCGAATTTTTTTATAGTCGGTGCTCCTAAGGTTTCTTTTGGTGTAAAACGGCCATCGCCGATATCGATTTGTATAAGCGAAGCAACATGTTCCGCCATTCTCAACTTCTTTTCGTATTCAGCTTCTTCTGTCGTGTTAATTCCGGGGATTATAATGGCCATTTAAATTTGATACTCCTCTCCAAGCTGGGGCATGTCGACTTCTATTTGTAATTGTGTCCTTAAACTGGCAGCCAGCCCTTCTGCTTCGCTAACTTCACCGTGCACCAAAAATGCTTTAGAAAGACCAGAAATTTTAGAAAGCCATGCAATTAGTTGTTTGCTATCTGCGTGTGCGCTATATGAGCCTATTGCGAGAATTTTCGCATTCACGTTGTATTCTTTTCCAAATATTTTCACTTGCTTGTCGCCATCCAAAAGCCTTCTGCCTAAAGTACCTTTTGCCTGAAAACCCACAATAAGAACAGCGTTATTAGCATCCTCCAAATATTTTTGTAGGTGAAATAAAATACGCCCGCCATTCATCATTCCTGAACCGGCAATAATTATTTTAGGAGATGTAGCATCGTCTATTTCGCGCGATTCTTTTGCGCTGCCTGTGATCTTGATCCTTTTAAGTGCAAATACATCGGCATCTTCTCCGCTTGCAAATAGGTTCTTGTTCAAATACTCGGGGTACTTTTTAAATACTTCTGTTACTTTTTCGGCAAGCGGACTGTCTAAGAAAAAATTGGGAAGCGCACACTTGCCATTTATGCAGAAGTGCTCGATATCGTGCAATAGTTCCTGAGTTCTTTCTATTGCAAATGCTGGGATTAGCAACACGCCGCGGCTTGTGATTGTAGAACTTAAAATAGCGTTGAGTTTTTCTTGCCTTGTAGAAATATCTTCATGAACCCGACTGCCATAAGTGCTTTCGCAAATCACAATATCTGCCTGGTCTACAGTTTCTGGCGGGCTTAACAGTTCCGAAGGCACATTTCCAAGATCACTTGTATAAACAAGGCGTTTGCCTTCCAGTTCAAGAACGGCAAAAGCCGATCCTAATACAACTGCGGCGTTTACGTCTTCAAGATCGTAAATGACCTCACCCTTTTTTCTTTTGGCGTCTTCGGCCATCAACTTATAAGTATCCTGCAAAACCAGCTGGGCAATTTCTTTTGTTGGCGCCGTCGAAAAGATTTTACCCGCAAAACCTTCCTTTACTAGCTTTGGAATGCGACCCACGTGGTCCAAATGCGCATGACATACAATAAGCGCGTTGATTGTTTTGGGGTCAAAAAGGAATGGTTCTTTGTTTCTATCCTCTGCCAAGCTCGAACCTTGGAAAAAACCACATTCCAAAAGAATTTTCGATTCGCCGCTTTCTACAAGTACACACGACCCGGTAACTTCACGGCATGCTCCATTAAACTTTAAAATCATAATTTAGTGTAAATCAAAGCCCTAGCGCTTCGTCAATGCGCTTTCTGTCAAAGCCCAGAATTGTTTCTCTTTCACCGTTATCTAAATCAATTACTGTAAACGGCACACCCATTTGGCCAGAAATTGCAATCATCTTTTGCGCTTCTTCTGGGTGCTCATCAACAAGTATTCTTTGGTATTTAACGTTCTTAGAATCCAAATACTCCATCTGCATTTTGCAAAAAGGGCAAGTTGCGGTTGTGTACATCGTTACTTGGGCCATATATAGATTATATGGCCTAAAATTGTGATTTAATAGAGCAAATGCGAAAAATTAAAAAGCCAAGTTATCTCTGGCTATTTATCACGCTTATTGTGGGCATCATTTTTTGCGCCGCTGTAGTTCTTGCAACCACAAAGTCAAAAGGTCAGGAGAAAATAAATTTTCCCTACAACATAAGTTTTGAAAAACCTGCAGGTTGGAAAGTTGTAAAAAAACCACTGCGCAATCAGGTCATTTTTACAAACGATCAAAAAGGGGATAGCCGTTGTTTTATAAATGTCTTCGCAGTTAGGCCCGATCGTGATTACAGCTTTGGCCAGTGGCTGGGGACAACCATCGGAAACCAAGCGTTTTTGCAAAACGCAAAAGAAACCACATATACAGACAAAACAGCCATTATGGGTATGTACCATTTTTATGATGAAAACATTAACGCGCCGGCAAATTTAAAAAGGGCTATTTTGAAGAAAAACGGCACTTGGTTTGATATCACCCTTTCTTATCTTTCAAACCAGGATTGCAGCAAAGACTACCAAACTATTCTCTCCTCGGTTTACTTTTAACTCTTCCGCAACTATTACAATCCTCTGCTGGCTTCTTGTCTCAAGTGGGAGAAGATACAAAAATGACCAACCAGGATCTCAAGATATGGCACTATATGTTTACTTTAGGGCTGGTGGTATGGGTGGCAGCCGCCGCGATTCACTTATTTTAAACTCCGCACGTTGAAGGCAAATTACAATTCCAAAAGTAATATAATTAACAACAAATGGGAGAGTTTGAAAACGAAATCCATAAAGCACGCATCTCTCGTATAATTGATTCTTACCCCAACATTACTCACAAGGCCCAGACAAAACTAGAATCCGCCAGAACATTTGTTCGAAAAAACATCAAAAGGCTAATTGTTGTGGGAATTGTCATCTTTCTACTGATTCCAGTTGTCACTTACCTTTATTTCTTACGAGATTTGGGTGATAAAAACAGCATCATGAACAGAAATAATTCTGGTGTGCAGCTACAAGACGATAAAGGGCGGGTCTTTTTTACCTTCTATAACCCCAAAGATCTAGCAATTGTTCCGCTTTCGGAAATTTCCAAAAACGTTCAAAACGCCGTTATTGCCTCAGAAGATAAAGATTTCTACAAAAACCCCGGCTTTTCGTTTCGTGGCCTGGCGCGGGCACTTATAAACGATATAACTTCTGGTTCTATTAAAGAAGGCGGTTCTACAATCACCCAACAACTTGTAAAAACGGCGCTGTTGAATTCAAACAGAAAC
>JACPYZ010000034.1 GCA_016195765.1 Candidatus Curtissbacteria bacterium
AAGGTAATGGCAACCCCAAAACAATCTATGATCTAGTTCAAGAATTTGGTGCTCCAAACCCGCCTACTCTATCCCAACAACAACAACAAAATGATAGTTGGAATAGCACTTGGGGCAAATATTGGGCGAAAATTCCAACAACTTGGAGTGAATTTTACAAAGCAAAATTAGATTTTCGTCCTGTTGTTGGTGATGAAGATCTTAAAAAAATAAGGGATGGTCAAATGTGCCCAATCCCAATCAGAAACGTCGAAGTAAACTTTGTTATGCCAGAATTTTTCCGCACCACCGCAATTTCCGACCAAATCAACAGACTTCTTGCCCCAAAATCCGCCCAATCGTACCAAGACCATGGTATTCTAAGCTCGCCAACACCAAAATCCACCCAAAATACAATACCAAGCGCCGTTCAAAACTTTTTCTCATACTGTTGGAAATTAATAACGAACCCCTCATCACTTGCCAAACAAATCCAAAAAACTACCAGTTTCATGATTGACCCAAAAAACTTTCTTATAAAACCTGTTCTTGCTGCCACCCAAAACTTGGACGACACAAGTTGCATCAAAATAACCAAGAATGCCAAAAGCGGCCAGGCTCCTTACTGCCCTCTTCCAACAGAAGAAAAGGCAAGGCTCGGCAACGCTGTTTCTTGTTCGGACCAAAACGATAACTTTAAATTAGAAAAAGATAATCCTAATGTAATTTGTACCTTCACTTTCAGTACACCTACGTTGCTTTATGTAATTAATCCGAAAGATAAAAACGACGACGACAGCAAAGTTTGCACACTCGATCAGTCAACGCAGAATTACCAGTGCAATATCAAAGTTTACGTTATTCCCGATTTTCGTATACCCTGGCTTTCCGCAATCTGGAACGATACTCTTTACTCTGACAAAAACGAGAACGCGCCATATCAAAACGAAACCGGAAGACCGGGTATTTACACCTTTTTCACTCCCGTATCTCTTCAAGTCTTTTAACCTGTATCGAAAAAGCGCTCTTCAGACTACCAGGACTTGTAACTGGAGCATCAGCTCAAGACGCTAAACAACGCTTTGTTGGCGGTGTCGATTGTAGCAAACATTTTGTTCGAGACATTGCCCTCAAACCTCTAGAACTACAAAAATCTCAAAATATTCAGTCAGATTGCACCCTTGCTTCATCTTCTAGTGATGATGGTGGCGGTGGAGGTGGTACGGTTACGCCTGGAACCGGATGCAAATCTGGTTCAACATTTAGTAGTTTGCTCCCCAACCCTATTCCAGCAAGCGCCGGTGCAGTTTCCCCCCAAATATTTCAAAGGCTTGATACCGGAAACGTAATACCGGCAGCCAAAGCTGCTGAAAGCCAAACAGGCACCCCTTGCGAACTTTTGGTGGGGTTAGATTATGTAGAAAGCAGTTGGTCGGATAGCGGGTCATTTATTAGCGGTAGAACCATCGGAACAGTAGAAACAGACGTACCATCAGCTTCCGCTTGCACCTCGTATGGAGGAACCTGGAATGATAACCCAGGAGGTTGCATCTTCCGCACACTTGAACAGACAGCAATTTATGCTGGTGACCATATCAAGGACAAAGTCGCGCTCATTAGCGGACAACAACGACCTCCCCAAAACTTTAATGAAATGGTAGGCGCCATGTCATACTATAATGGCGGCGGCAATGCCAATTGTGGCAAGGGGGTGGCATACAGTGGCCCGTGTCCACCACCAGATGGTATAGACGACCCGTACGCCATGAGCCATTTTGACAATAATCACACACAAATGTACTTAATATTTTGTTCCGATTTTACAAGGTGTGATCCACCCCAACGTTTTCAAAGAGACGGAGCCGCCACAGCCGCCAAAGAATTCTTTACGAGACCAAGAACCTAGAAATGAATTTAGACGCGCTAAAATCACGGCTCAGCCAAAAATGGATTCTCTACCCGGCAGTAATAATTGTCTTAATACTTTTCGTGTCCTTAGCAACAACGCTCACAAGTCAAAAACCAAAGCAAGAAATAACACAAGCTCCACCACAAATCATCCGGCAACCAGTCACGGGCGGCAAATTCGATGAACAAGCACCCGTAAGCCAAAAATCCAAAACCTCAATCGAAAGACTTTTACCCTTTTTGCCCTACAGGCAAATAATCACAACCTCAGCAGGCGACAAAGTTACATTTGTTGTTATTGGTAACCAAAAAGATCTTTATGACCTCTACTTAGAAACTGCGGGTATCAACTTTCAACTACAAAAGACCGATCCAGACCTCCCAAGAAATGTTCTAAACCTGCGCGAAACAGCCTCGACTATTTTTGCATGGTTAAATAAACAAAATGTCTCTCAAACCGATGTTTTTATTGTTTGGGGAAACGCCGTTGCTCAAAAAAGCGCTGAAAGCTGGCTAAAAGAATCCCCACAATTCCCCAAAGTCGTCAAAAAGGGCAATCAATTTGTTTTTGAAAAACAACCCCAAAATTAACCCACTTGCGCAAAGCGCAAAGTCCACATAAAATCTTATCGGGGTAATGCTCCGAAGTCTGTGTAAATCAGACACTGTACCGCAACCGTCATAGTCGGGTCGAAGGCTTTACCAACTCTGCCAAAAATCCTCGAGTAAGGATAACGTTGCAAAACGCAATTAACCTCCTCGAGAAAAGGAGGTTTTTTAATGCAAGATCGCGCAGTCGCAACCATCTCAGCCAATCCGACAACAATTTCCTCAGACCATCCTTGCCTCCAAATTAGCGAAAGACGAGCCAATAATTACGAAGTCCTTTTCGATTTTGGAGCTTACAAAGAACTTCAAAACCTAAAACCGTTCCTAGAACCGGAAGAATACCAAAGAAAACGTGAGCAACTTGATGCCCGCACAAAAAACAATCTTCTGACTACCCTCATGGAAAGGTTCAACGTCCAAGTTAGCCAAGTCCGTTACGAAATGGTAAACGGCAAGCTAAAAAGCCCAGACCATGATGACCCAATGGAAGACGTCATTGTTCGCGGTCAACAATACAGGCTCAGAAATGGGAATCCAATAGACCGTCCTCGCGAGGTAGCAGAGGTTATCAATTTTCAAAAAAGGCAAGAAGCTCTAAAAAGAGGTGCCAAAACCAATGTATATATTTCACCAAGAGGAGCAGACGGAACCGATTACATTCATCATTTTTTCGGCACAGACGAAGTCCAAGCAGACGGTTCCATATTAACTTCAATCTATACACTAAAAATCCCCCATCATGAACTCCTCGAAGCAATCCAAAAACTAAACCGGAACTACGCAAAACCTCAGCCAGGAGAACCATTTGACGCCTTCGTGATCAGAAACTCAATTGCAGATGTTCCTATCGAAAAAGTCCTTTCTGTTTTACATCAAGACGAAAGTTCGATGCCGCTTTCCGAATTTGGCGTCAAAGTTGAGATCCCAACCAGAGAGTTGCGCGATTTTTACATCAAACGCGCTGCCGAAGGTGCCACAGAGCAGGAACTTTCTGCAATTCGCAAAAGTATGTTAAAACTAGCAGATCTTTCAACAGGCAAAGATACCTTCACTCTTGATAACGCCAATGCACTAGCCGATATCCAAACCTTAACAAGAGCTCACGGTGTTCAGGCGATCATTGCTCTTCTGGCCACCCAACAATTACGCAACGTACCCACAAATTGTGGTATTCAAGAAAGCACAACTAGCGCCTGGTCAGTCGGAGAATTTGGGTTTTATCGCGACGGAAGTGGCACCCTGCAAATCATTTGCAAAACGTGCGGATTTTCATACATGCGCACGTCCGCCATACTCGAACAAGGTTGCCGCCTTTGCTCTGGAAAAGACGGTATTGCTTGTTAGCAAGCAATACCACCCCCATCTCATTTGACGCCACTATTATTTCTGCCTAATATGGTATTAGCCTGCTATGAAAACTGCTCTTGTTGTCAAACTATTAACTTTTAGCTTTTTCCTATTTTCCCTAATTCTCGCCCTTTCTACCTTAAGATCACCGGTGTATGCAGCAGACGCTTGTACACCAAATTCAAGCAATTTTTCATATAGCTCGGTCATAAACGATTACAACAAGTGCGCCATCCAACAAAACGTCTATGACGACAAGGTGTTTAACATGAATCAGATCTTTGGCACTGCCTGTAGCCTAAACGTTTTAATTTCCGGTTATTCCCCATGTAAACCAGAAACCAGTAAAGTCACAGCTAACATTGGCGCGCTAAGTGGCCTTTCAAACGCTGTTGCCATGATCTACGCCGCACCGCCAGCCTCGGGTGTTACTTATATGGCCGAAAAAATTCAAAACCTCAATCCAAATCATGATGCCTATGCAGCTACTGATCAAGGGATAGGATTTAATGCCTTAAAACCAGTAGAAAGAGTTTGGACAGCTTTTCGCAACATTTCATATATTGGCTTTATCATCGTTTTTGTAATCACAGGTTTCATGATTATGTTCAGACGCAAAATTTCCTCACAGGCTGTTGCTACTATTCAAGATTCATTGCCAAGACTTGTTATTGCTTTAATTCTTGTCACGTTTAGTTACGCTATTGCCGGACTCATGATCGACTTAATGTACGTGATTATTAATTTGACCATAAGTATCCTTGCCCAAGCAGGGTTGATCAAAGTCGATGTTGCTCAATTTGTTTTTACAGACAATTTATTTGGAATTGTCACCAAAGGTTGGCCAGAATTCGCCACTAAAACCTCTTCCGTTGTTTCCTCTGTGCTGCAGCAACTGTTCAGTAATGTACTCGGTGTTGGTCACTGTAGCATCAACGCCAACCCAGCGGAACTCTTTGGTGTAAAAGGATGTCTTGCAGACAGCATCGCTTGGTTGCTTGGAATTGTCGCCACAATAATTTTTGGAATTGCCTTAATCTTTGTCATGGTCAGGCTCTTCTTCACCCTTCTTATGACCTATGTCACTATCATTCTCCTAACAGTCTTTGCCCCGTTCATATTTTTGCTCCAAGCTCTTCCTGGTCAAAGCGGGGGCAAAGCCTGGTTTAAACAAATGGCAGCAAACATTGCCGTTTTTCCAACTGTAATTGCCATGATCTTACTAGCAGGCATAATAGCCGGTGTCGATAAATACGGCGCAGACCAATCTCTCTTTAAAACGACAAGTAACAATAATTACTTCAACCCTCCGCTTTTAGGCGGTTTTGCTCAAGACAATATCGGTAACTTGGTCGGGCTGGGCATCATGCTCATGCTGCCAGCAGCTGCGAAAATGATCAAAGAGACAATTGGTGTTAAAGATGCTGGCCCACTGGGAATTGGCTTAGGAGCAGCTGCTGCAGCAGCCCAGGCAGGTGCTGCACCTGTAAGCAAGGGAGGAAAAGCACTCTATTCTCCTTACGGACAAGCCTTATCATATTCAAGATTCGAAAAAGCAAGAAATACACTGGCAGGAAGAAGCGGCAGTCCAGCAAAAGCACTTGCTGGTGCACCTGGAAACCCAGAACCACATGGTTAGTGTGTTGCGCTAAATTCTACTTTCCTTCCGCACCCTCTTTAGAAGATTTCAAAACCCCTAGAATGTACGCTCCAAGGAAAACCATAATTATATGGAATATGTTCGAAGGCCTAACCGTTTCTCGAGTCATTCTTTTGAAAATTTCCTGGTTTCCGAACCACCACTTAACCGCTCCAACACCAGGTAGTGTTACGGCTACTTTTCCAATTCCAACCTTAGCAGACATAGCCTCGCGCATCATATGATGCTCCGATTTTTTATCAATAAGTGACTTAATCATCGCTTCATGAATCGTTTCTTCTCTTTCGTAGCGAGACATGTTGTATTCTGTCCCCCATAGCTGTTTCCAATGCTTGCCAAGTTCAAAATGGCCTGGGATCGTCATCTTAGCCCAAGGATGTTTAATCGTCTCTCTCTCGGACAAAAATTTGTCCGGGTCCATAAACTTTTCAAATTTTTCCTTGTTAGGCTGTTGTAGGTAACCCTGCAAGTAGCCATACATCTTTTTGCAACCTTTTCTATCCGCCCACATATCAAACATATGAAACCGTTTGATATTTGTAGGAGAATTCGCAAAAGACTTGCTCCACTCAATGTTTTCAAAAGAAACAGTACCATCCTCAATCATTTCGGCAATGGCATAGCCTCTTGCAAACTTATATTCAGCAGTCGCATCGTTATGGACCTCATGACCCATACTTTCAAGGTTATCTAAACCATGAATCGCCTTTTTTAAATCAGTGTCCCAATCACCACTGGTAACAAGCTGGTTGGAAAATCTTGAATCTTCTGCCAAATTATCTCTAGCAATTTTTACAAGCAACCTATATTGGGGTAACACTCCACGATTTTTACCAAGCATATTCTTTTGCCAGATCGCGTTTGCATGAGCCAATTTTTCTCCCTCACTCACGTCGCGCTTACCGCGTGTTTCGTCAATGTAGTAACCAAAAACGTTATCAACGATTCTACCGTAGTAAGTATTTGTATCGTCTGTATAAGCTACATCTCTAACCTGTTTCACCGTACCAAATTCATTGTTAAACCAATTTTTGCCTTTGTCATAAATTTTTACCGTACCATAAGATACCGTCGCCCCCATCGCATAGGCTTCCCAATATGCAACGTTCCCCGCCTGTCTGGTTAACCCGATCCAGTTTTTCAGTCATTTTAAGCTTTCGCCACTCAAGCATCGTCTTTTGCTTATTCAAATGAGTAACCGGATCTTCCCAATCAACTAGTTCTGTATTAGTCGCCCCCACTAAAGTCCGATTAAGCATCCATTGAGAAATCACGCCTCTCATTTTTCTAAATCGCCACAATTCCTGTACTTTGGCCAAATCCGCCGCCGTAAGTGCACCATAAGCCGCATCTATTTGGGCGTCATCTAGTTCGTGGAACCGCTTCGTCCTATTGATTGTGCCACCACTTGCTAAAGTTTCCGTTACCACAACGCTAGGTAAACCTGATATCGCACCAGATTGAGCAGCCGCAACCAAAGCCAATTCCTTTCTCACTCTTTCCATCCTGTCGATTTCTGCTGGTGTAAAGTCGCCTGGTTTTTTCTTAAAAATCGCTTGCACTTCGCTTGGAATGTTGCCAGCTGTAACCGCCTCATGCAAATTCATTAAGGTTAAACCCTCAACCATATTCAATTTTCTACGCTCCTCGGCATAATCCTTAAAATAAAGCTGCATTGCCTTATCTAGCAGATTAAACTCCACATGTTCGCCGGTTTTAGGGTCTATTTTTATATCTTGGAATTTGTGACCTTCATCATCCTCATTAAACCTTTCGTAGTAAACTCGGAATGTTTCATCGGTCCAGTTTGGTGAAAAGTAAACGTCGCCAACCTTATCTGGATCCCAACCAGAACTCTGCAATGTTTCCCTTTCTTGAACTTTGGCAAACACTGCTTTGTAAAGCTTTTCGACTCTTTCACGCATTGCATCTGCTTCTCCTTTGTCTGGGGAAGCCGGACCAATTTGGCCAACAACCAAACCGATTCTGGCCACTTTTTCCAAAACTCCTTGTAGCGCTTGGACCGGCAAGTCTTCACTTTCTACAGCTCTTAAGTTATTAAGTGCATGCTTCCAGGAATCTCGCCAGTTTTTAGGCGGACCACTTTCATTTTCATCGTCGAAGTTCGAACGATAACCTTGAGCAGCCTCTGTTGCCTGCCATTCCACTAAACCTTCGTAACCACGCCTTTCTGGCAAACCCCGTGATTGCACACCCATAATGTAGTCATAAATTTCTGGCGTGTAACCATAAAGCCTGGCACTATCTTCCAAAGCCTTAGTTTGGCGATTGATTTCCTTAAAAAGATCTTCTTGTACATACCTTGGCAAACTGCTTTTCTTACCTTCAAAAAATCTGGCCATCTTTCGTGCCGCAAATTTAATAGAGTCTCTTTGATCTAGCGAAATTATCGAATTTAAAGCAGTGACAGCATCAGGACCACTTCCAAGAGCCAATATTTCGGCTCTACCAATAGATCGAAAAAAATCAAAGGCGTATTTATATCCTCCAGCTATCTTTTCATCAGCAAGTGTCGTACGACCAGCTACACCCGGTTCAAGTGCAAAGTCACGGTCTCTGCCCCACTGCAAGTCTGTTGCCCCTTTCCAGTCTGCAACACCACCAGCTCCAATCAAGCGATCAACCATTGCATCAAAAGCTGGTCTTAGCCCCTCTAACTCATCCTGTAAATCCGAAGGGACAGGTAATGGAGGCGTGCGAGATCCCAACCAGTCAATATGACGTTTCACATCTGCCATCTTCATCACAACATCCATCGAGGAATTGTACTGAGTCTCGATTAGAAACTCGATCACTTCAGTTCTGTGATTAGCAACATTAGTCGGCAAAGGCGCACCCGTAAGACCTCTCTCAATCGACCTGATAACTTTAAGCTGGTCAAGCGCAATTGGCACTGCTTTAGAGTAACTAGAAAAGCCGTCTTGTAACCCCACTGTCGCAAGCTCAGCGTCACGCAATCTTTTTAAGTTATCCAAAAGCTCTGTTCTGTCCGCCTGAAGAGCCGCTGCTGAATAAGTAGTGGCATCTTCCTCGCTGCTCATTTCTCGCAACCTACGTCTACTTTCAAAAATATCCGCCGTGGCGTTGCTGGCGGTTGTATATCTCGTCGCGCCACCACGAATCTCTATAAGCGGCTTAAGTTTTGGCTCCTCAGAAACACCATTTGTGATCATCAGTTCAGCATTACGGCTTTCAGCATCCTTTTGATTCCAACTGCTGGAAAGCACGACTGGATTGCCGTCTCTATCAATAGTATGGCGGGCATTAAGTACAGCCTGAGCTCTTTCGCGATCAAGTTCGGCAAGCGGGGTTTCTGTTTCCACAATTCTGCTTTTTTCAGAAACGTGTGGCCCTTCATTTTTCTCTCTATGCCTTGCAGCCGCGTCGGCGTAAGAAAGTCCTGTTTCGTGGGATTTTGCTACAACTTCTATCCTGGATTGAATTTTGGCAACATCAAGATCATCCGATTGGCTTGGTGGTTTTAAGACCTCAGCAATTTCCAAATCCGCAATCTTGGCCGCATTTTTTGCATCGTAATCCGGATAAAGCTCTTGATAAACC